>JACPWC010000057.1 GCA_016197225.1 Chloroflexota bacterium | reverse complement strand
AACTCCCACCACCACCCACCCGCCCGTGCCGACCGCCACGCCGCTCCCCACCGACACGCCCATTCCACCAACAAATACGGATACCCCTGTGCCGCCTACTAACACGCCCATCCCACCAGATACCGACACGCCGGTGCCGCCGCCTACTGACACGCCTATCCCGCCGCCAACAGATACGCCTGTGGCCCCTACTCTTACTTCTTCTCCTACTTTGCCCGTTGGCGGCTAAAGTTCCAAGCCGATCTTTAATGCAAAACTCCGCAGTATCTTGAAATACTGCGGAGTTTTTTGTGGGTTAGTTCACGACAGCTTCTCAACTGCTTTCTTCAACATTTCGGCCCTATCGGTGTTCTCCCAGGGCGCGTCAATGTCGGTGCGGCCAAAGTGGCCGTAAGCCGCCGTCTTGCGATAGATCGGGCGGCGCAGGTTCAGGTCACGGATAATAGCGCCGGGCCGCAAGTCAAAGTGCTCATTAACCAGTTGGGCGATCTGGCGATCGGGCAGTTTGCCAGTGCCAAAAGTTTCGACGTTGACGCTCAAAGGATGAGCGATACCGATGGCGTAAGCCACCTGAATCTCACAGCGGTCGGCCAACCCGGCGGCCACAATGTTTTTGGCCACCCAGCGCGCGGCGTAAGCCGCCGAACGATCCACTTTCGTCGGGTCTTTGCCAGAGAACGCTCCCCCGCCGTGGCGGCCCATGCCGCCGTAAGTGTCTACGATGATCTTGCGCCCCGTCAGGCCCGAGTCGCCCATTGGCCCGCCAATGACAAAACGACCGGTGGGGTTGACGTAGATTTTCATACCGCTTTCCGAGGCGCCGTTAAGCATCTCGTGAGGGATCACCGGCTTAATAACAGCGTCAATGATCGCATCGCGAATCTGAGCCTGCCCAATCTCCGGCGCGTGCTGGGCGCTGATGAGCACCGTATCCACACGTTTGGGTTTGCCGTGCGAATATTCAACCGTCACCTGCGTCTTGCCGTCGGGCCGCAACCAGGGCAGTTCACCATTCTTTCGCACTTCTGCCAAGCGGCGCGACAGGTTGTGGGCGAGGTAGATTGGCATGGGCATCAGAGCCTCGGTTTCATTGCAGGCAAAGCCGAACATCATGCCCTGATCGCCCGCGCCGACTTTTTCGATCTCGGCATCAGTCATCTCGCCCGCTTTTTCTTCCAGCGCGTGATCCACGCCCAGGGCGATGTCGGGACTCTGGCTGGCAATAGCCACCTGCACGGCGCAAGTGTTGGCGTCGAAGCCTTTGTCGCTGGAGTCGTAGCCGATCTCGCGCACGACCCGGCGGACGAGTTCGTCGAAGTTGACGAAGGCGCTGGTGGTGATCTCGCCCAGCACCATAACAAAGCCGGTCTTGGTCGCCGTCTCGCAAGCCACGCGGCTCATGGGGTCTTGCTCCAGGCAGGCATCCAACACCGCATCGCTCACCTGGTCGCAAAGTTTATCCGGGTGGCCCTCGGTGACCGACTCGGAAGTGAACACAATGCTCGGTTCACTCATAAAGGTAATGCTCATTGTAAAATTTCTCCTTGTGTGAATGACGGAGGACGATAGGCGAAAGACGAAGGCTTGTCGCTCGTCTTTCGTCGTCGGTCAGTCGTCGTGTAAATAAAAGCCCCTTCTGGCGGAGAAGGGGCATGGCGATTTAACTCGTGGCTCCCTCTCATCTTCCAGATACCTGCCGGAATTGGCACCAATTTTGGAGGTTGGAAGTTGGATGTTAGATTTTGGAAGTTCTCCAATTTCTAACCTCTAACCTCTAACATCCAGACGGTTGCCGAGGCTTCATCGGGCTGGTCCCTCCGCCTCTCTGGATAAGAGTTGCCGTGTAGGCTATTGAACTTTCGGCGGCATGTTATCACGCCCAAAAAGGCTTGTCAACGGCGCTTTTTGTCCGTTCAAGGAGACGCAAAGTGTTTCCAAAATCGCCTGGCGGCTCTTTGATACATTGAAACATCGTCGTCAGGTGATCGTCGAATTCCGGTCAAGATTGTAATGCCCTTAAGTGCTAAGATGCTTCACGGTTCAGACGCGGAACCAATATAGGCCGACTGTTATGATCGGCATTCGTCAAAGCAGTGCGTCTCGAAAAGGCGCTAACATGCTCCCCACCTAACCCTTTCCCCTTCAACTCTTCATCGGCATCCAAACAGCCTGCCAGCCTCGTCGTTCCAAATAGCGGCGGAGGTTGTTTTGTGCTGTCTGGCTTGATGAGGAAAGGCGGTTTGAATCGCCGCAAGCATGAAGCGAAATACTGCGCCACACTCTGGCGCATGCCTTGACGCGTGCCAGCGCAACAGCGCGGCACACCTTATCAATTTAGGAGGACAACATGGAAAGTTTCTTTTTGTTGCTTGGTATATTTTTGCTGTTCATTGGCATCGTTATGCCCTGGCTCGGCCCGGCTTTGGGGCTGGGAACGGCCTTAAGTTGGCTGTCAGCATTGGGGGTAGCCGCTCTGGGTCTTCTGTTGGTGGCGGCCACAGTTGGGCTGGTAATTATTGGCGAGCGACAGGTAGGCATCGTCATTAAGAAGTTCAGCACCAAGTCGTTATCTGCTGGCCGACTCGTGGCCCTCAATGGCGAGGCCGGCTACCAGGCCGACACGCTGGCTCCTGGTTGGCACTTCGGCTATTGGTTCTGGCAATACACTATCACCAAAGCTCAAGTCATCACCATCCCTCAGGGCGAGATCGCGCTTCTCGTCGCCAACGACGGCTCACCCATCCCGCCCGAACACATCCTGGGCAAGCTGGTGGAGTGTGACAACTTCCAGAACGCGCGCAAGTTTCTGTTGAATGGCGGCGAGAAAGGTCGTCAACTTGGCCTCCTCACCACTGGCACCTATCGCATCAACACCGCCCTCTTCACGGTCATCACAGCCGCCAACGCCGAGAAGCACGGCATGACGCCGAGGCAACTGCTCGTCTACTCGGTTCAGCCCGACAAGGTGGGCATTGTAACCACGCTCGACGGCAAGCCCATTGACGAAGGCGAGATCGCCGGCGTGATCGTGCCCGGCCACGACAACTTCCAGAGCGCCCAGCACTTTATTGAACGGGGTGGCCGCCGTGGTTTGCAGGAACAGGTTCTACTGTCCGGCTCGTGGAACCTCAACCCCTGGTTTGTGGTGGTGGAACAGTCGCCGATGACCGAAATCCCGATCGGTTATGTGGGCGTCGTCATCTCCTACGTCGGCAAAGCTCACGAAGACGTGAGCGGCGCCGAATTCAAACATGGCGACCTGGTAAACACCGGCCACAAGGGCGTGTGGGTAACGCCGCTCTACCCCGGCAAACACCCCATCAACACCCGGGTAATGAAGACTGAACTGGTGCCCACTACCAATATCGTCCTCAACTGGGCGGCCCGCACTGAAGCGCACAGCTACGACGCTCGACTCTCATCCATCACCGTGCGCTCCAAAGACGGCTTCTCGTTCAACCTCGACGTGGCTCAAATCATCCACGTCGGCGCGCCCGACGCTCCCAAGGTGATCTCGCGCGTCGGCTCGATGCAAAATCTGGTGGATCACGTTTTACAACCGATCGTCGGCAACTACTTCCGCAACTCCGCGCAAGCGTACACAGTGTTGGACTTTTTGAGCAACCGCAGTGAGCGTCAGCACGAGGCCGCCTCGCACATCTACAAGGCTTTGCAAACCTACGATGTGCAGGCCATAGACACCCTCATTGGCGACATCACCCCGCCGGCTGAATTGATGCAGACGCAGACTGACCGGAAGATCGCCGAGGAGCAGAGGAAGACTTACGAAGTACAACAGGCGGCCCAAACCCAGCGCCAGCAACTTGTGCGCGAAACGTCGCTGGCCGACATCCAGCAGAACATGGTCAAGGCCGAGCAGGGCGTGAACATCGCCGACATTGAGTCGAAGGCAGTGATCAAGCGTGCTAACGGTGAGGCCGAAGTCATCCGCCTGCGCGGCGCGGGCGAAGCCGAGGCTATCAAACTACGCGGCCTGGGCGAGGCCGAAGGCATCCGCGCTATTGGTATGGCCAAGGCCGAAGCGTATCGCGCCGGTATGCAGGCCCTCGGCCCGCAAGGCTACACCGCCATCCAACTCATGCAGATCATCGGCGATCAGAGGGTGCGTATCATCCCTGACCTGATCGTTAACGGCGCGGGCGCCAGCGGGGCGAGCATGACCGATGCCTTGCTGGGGATGATCTTGCGAAGCCAAATGAATGGCAACGGGGCCAGCGGCGGGTCGGCTCCTCAACCAAACAGTTGAGACGAGTCACCCACCCTACCCCTCACTTTCGTTCCACGAACAGAGAATCGAGGGAGGGCAGGCTGGCCGCCTGCCCTCCCCACTTTAACGATTTGCCATCCTGTACGAAGGCATCAATAGGCCGAGAGGATCGCGGCGACCACGTCTGCCAGTTCACGCGTCTTGCCTCGCTCCTCCGCCGCGCGGGCGGCATCCGCGCTCATCCCTTCCACAACCTGCGGCAACAGTTTCTCGACGTTATGCACCGTTTCAGGATCAGCTTTTGGATGATGGCGGATGAGGCCAAATAATTCCAGCGCGCTTTCCTTATCCCTGTTTCTGGCTCGCAAACCAGCAATGGACACCAGCGCATCCAGCGCGACGAGGTCGGAGCGGATGTCGCGCGCTTCGCGGAGGGACTGTTTCAAATAATAGAGCGCGTCCTGTTCGTTGCCCAGACGATAGTGCGCCGTGCCGACGTTATCCAACGCAATCGCCATGCCAAAACGATAGCCGGTGTTGCGGTGGATTTCCAATCCTTGCAGGAATAATCTTAATGCCTCTTCGTGCCGGCCTTCTTCCAACAAGATGCCGCCCAGGTTGCCAAGCGCGGCGGCCTGTTGGCGGGTTTGGTTCAACTGGCGGGAAATTTCTATCGCTTCGTAAAGCAACGGCTTTGCTTCGTCCGATCGGTGTTGGTCAAATAAGACGACGCTCAAATTAATCAGGCTGGACGATAACCCCGAGTAATCATTCAACTCGCGTCGCAGGGCGAGACATTCCCGGTGCAGGCGTTCAGCCTCTTCAAATCGCCCCAGGGTATTAATGGAAAGCGCGAGGTTGTTCAGCGCCATGCCTTCCTCGTTCCTGTTCCCCATCGAACGGGCCAGCTCCAATTCCTCCCGATAGTAATCAACGGCCTCTGCCTCCTGCCCGAGAAAACGGCACGCATTCCCCAGCCCATTCAAACAGGTGGCAAGCTGAGCATCTTCCTCCGTCCGGCGAAAATAATCGAGACAGGATTTCAACGATTGAAATGACGCATCGGGTTCGCCGGCGTCCGCAATCAAAATGGCTTTGTACATCAGCAGGCGCGCAATCAAATGCCCGCGCTCGTCGAGCGGCAGATCGTCCACATTGGCAGGCGCGCCGAGTCCGGCGAGCGCGCGCTGAAATATCTCAATGCCTTCGCGATAGCGTCCTTGCAAGTCCAGATAGCGTTTGGTGAACGGCGCCAGGCTGGCCAGCGCGGCCACATCGGCTTGTTCGCTCGCCCAATTCCACGCGGCGCGCACGTTTTCCAATTCGCGGTGCATCGCCGGAAACGAGTCGCGCTCGTCAGCCGTTCCGTATTTCTTCGCCCATTCTGCAAAATAGGACGCGTGCGCGGCCCGCGCCTGTTGCGCCAGTTTTTTCCTGGCGCTCAATTTTTCTTCCGCAAATTGCCGCATTACTTCATGCAATTCAAAACGCGCGTCGTTTCTTTGCACAAGCGATTTATCCACCAGCGACGCGATGACCGCGCCCGCCACTTGCTCCGCCGCCTCGCGCGTGAACCCACCGCGAAAAACGGACAAGGCCGCGAATGCTTTTTGTTCCGCCTCCGATAATTTCTCCCACGACGATTCAAACACCGCCCGCAAACTGCGCTGGCGCTCTGGCACGTCCCGGCGCGTGGACGCGAGAAAATCCAAACCCTTGCGGATTTCATCGGCGATTGACGCGTAGTCCATCGAACGGATCCGCCCGGCGGCAATTTCAATTCCAAGCGGGAGACCGCCGACCATTTGGCAGATTTCAGCGATGGCGGCCTGGTCCTGCTCACTAAACCGGATTTCCGCCCCCGCCCGCTTCGCGCTCTGGGCGAAGAGTTGGGCCGCGCTCGATGAGCCGACATCCAGCCCTGAGAGTTCCACCACCCACTCGCCATCAATGTCCAGCCGTTCACGCGAGGTGACGAGGAGTTTTACCTCCGGCGCGGTTTTCAAAATATCGGAGAGCAGCGCGGACGACTCCAGCAAATGCTCGAAGTTGTCCAGCACGAGCAAGAGTTCTTTTTGTCGAAGGAAGTTGAGCAGTTGCTTCTTGTGGTCACCCGTTGAAAAGGGGAAGTTGAACACATTCCCTACCGCAGGGACAATCCCCTCCGCCTCTACAGCCGCCAGCGGGGCGAACCAAGCGCCGTTGATGAACATGTCGGCGCAGGCGCGCGCGGTTTCCTGCGCCAGGCGCGTTTTGCCACAGCCGCCCAGGCCCGTCACCGTGACAAGACGGCATTGTGGGTCGGCCAAGCGTTGACGCAGGTTTCCGAGTTCTTTTTCGCGTCCGATGAATTCGGTTGTGAGAGCGGGGAGGTTGTGTCGCGCCGATTGCCGCGCGGCGCGGATTCTTTCGTACAGGGCGGTCGTTTCGAGTGAGGGTTGGACGCCGAGTTCCTTTTCCAGAATCTTTTTGCAAGTCTCATATTGGGCAAGCGCCGCGCTGAATTGGCCGGTGCGCGCTTGCAACAACATGAGTTGGCGGTGCGCTTCCTCGCGCCAGGGGTCGAAGGTCAGCAGGCGCGAGGCGGTGGCCATGGCCTCGGCGAAGTTGCCGAGCGAAGTGTGGAAGTGGGTCAGCGTGTGCAAGGCCTCGAGCGCAAGTTCACGCAGACGGGCGCGCTCAGTGAGCATCCAGTCTTCGAAGTCGGGCGCGTCGCGGACGTGGAAGCCTTCGAGAAAGTCGCCGCGGTAGAGGCGCAGGGACTCTATCAGGATAACAGAAGCAGGCTCGGGGCCTAAAGAAGAAGCAGATTTTACGTCAGATTCAAATTGGGCAGAGTCCAGAAAGCCGTCCCCGGAAAATTCGACAGAGTCGCGGGTGACGGTCAGGTGGTCATCGGCGACGCGGCGCAAGTTGGCGAGGGCTTGCCGCAGGTTGTTTTTCGCGTCGGCTTCGGACATCTCGCCCCACAACAGGGACGCCAGTTTATCGCGCGAGTGTGCACGGTGCGTGACGGCGAGATAGGCCAGCAAGGCTGGAACCTTGTTGGAGATGAAATCGGTGATGGGGGCGTCGGCGCGCGAGATCTGCAATCCGCCGAGGAGATGAATTTTAAGTCCTGCCACCGCTCTCCAGTTGTGCCAGGACTCTAAAGGTTTTTCCCGCAAAAGGAGTTGTTGCGTTTGGGAAGGAGACCCTTAGAGTCTGAATATAAATGATTTCTAAATGATGGCTTTATACAATGGGCGCAAGAATAACACATTCATGAACGGACTGCCAGAGCCTATGCCTGAATTTTTACAAGCGCGCCCGCCCCGTTATCACCACTTTGTTTTGCTGGTGTGGGAGGAGCGCGACGCGGAGGGACAGCACGCGGCGTGGCGGTTCAGTTTGCAGGACTCGCAGAAGGAGGAACGTATTGGATTCAAAAATCTTGATGAACTCGTCGCTTTTCTCGAACGATGGATTCAAATTCCGCAGGAAGCCGAGAGCCATAGCGCGGAAGATAAAAACAAAAAAACCAAAGGAAGACTACCATGAAGAAAATACTCAAATGGATCGGCATTGTGGTGGGCGCGCTCGTCGGCCTCATTGTTCTGGCGCTGGCCGGGTTGTACCTCAGCGCCGAATTCCGGTTCAACAAAACCTACGACATTACACCCGAGCCAGTCACTGTTCCCACCGACGCGGCCAGTCTGGCAATCGGCAAACACTGGGCTGAAATGCACTGCCAGACCTGCCATGGCGAAGATTTGGGCGGCGGCCCGTTCTTTGATGATCCGTCGCTTGGCTACGTGGACGCGCCAAACCTCACGGCGGGCAAGGGCGGCCTCGGCGGCGCGAACACCGACGCCAACTGGGTACGGGCGATCCGGCACGGGATCAAGCATGATGGCACGTCGGTCTTCATCATGCCGTCCAGCGATTACTACTACCTCAGCGATGCAGACCTGGGCGGCGTCATCGCCTACGTGAAATCCGTTCCGCCGGTAGATCGCGAAACTCGCCCACGGTCGTTAGCGCCGTTCGCCAAAGTGCTGTATTCCCTCGGCGCGTTTGGCAACCTGCTCTATGCCGAGACGATTCAGCACGACGTGCGCCCGCCCGCGCCGCCGGTCGGGGTGACGGTGGACTACGGCGAGTATCTGTCCAACGCGAATGGCTGTCCCAGTTGCCACGGCCCGCAACTCAACGGCGCGCAACCTTCCGAACCGGGCGCCCCCTTTGCGCCCAACCTCACGCCCGGCGGCGAACTCGTCGGCTGGTCGGAGGCCGATTTCTTCAAAGCCCTGCGTGAGGGCGTCACGCCCGGCGGCCGCCAACTCGGCGACGCCATGCCGTGGAAAGGGCTGGGCAAGATGACGGATGATGAACTGAAAACCGTCTGGCTGTACTTGCAATCTCTGCCCAAGTTGGAGACGGCGACGAAGTAGCGGCGTAGACCTCACAGGTCTTGCGAAGCAGACCTGTGAGGTCTGCGAAATGTTTAGACGAAAGGAGAACTCTCATGAAAACCTGGTTCACATCCCTCAACGGCGCTTTGGCGCTCGCCGCCTTGGCCTGGCTCAGCCAATTGTGGCGGGCGCTGATTGACGCCA
Organism: Chloroflexota bacterium; assembly: GCA_016197225.1. NCBI lineage: Bacteria > Bacillati > Chloroflexota > Chloroflexota bacterium. The sequence goes on along the minus strand of JACPWC010000057.1, from coordinate 99,848 downwards.
CACAAGGCTTTTATTCAAACGCCACAGCCGGCAGTTCGCTCGTGACATTCACGTTGGTCTACACGGCCTTTCTCGCGGCATGGGCTTATGCCATGTATTCTGCCTCGGGCGGCAATCGCGGCGGCCTGATTGTGACCTTCGCACTCAACGCGCTGTTCTGGCTTGGTATTTCCGTCGGCACGCTATTCTTCTACTGCCCCGGCTGGTGCTCCAATTTCGCCGTCAATATCGCCAACTTGTCGAATCTGATTCTCGGCCTGCTGGCGGGCGTGGCGCTGGCAATGGCGCTTCGGCGGCAGGGCGCACAGACAGCAAGCAAACCCTAAGGGTCTTGGGAGGCACAAGATGTCCACAACTCAATTCCGCAATGAGATCAAACTCCTCCTGCAAGCCGGGCTGTTGATCTTCACCTTCACCGTCGGCGTCGGCATCCTCAACGGCCTCGATGTCGTTGACTTTGATCGCAAAATGCTCATGGCCCACGTCCACGCCGGGACGCTGGGTTGGATCACGCTCGGCTTCATCGCCGCCTGCCTGTGGATTTTTTCCGACGGGCAAGCCGTCACTGGATGGCGGGCCGCCGCGCCGCGCTGGCTGGGAGTCGCCGCCGCCGTGTCCATCGCCTTCTACGCTTACGCTTTCTACACCGGCAATCTGGACTTGCGGCTGGCCGGTGGAAGCCTGACGCTGGCCGCCATCGTGGGCTTCTACGTGTGGATCGTGGTTCAGATGCGGGGCGCGACTCTCAGCACGCCGCGCCTGGGCATGTTCGCCGCCGCCACCACGCTGACCATCGGCTCGGTGCTGGGGGTGATGCTGGGCATCTGGCTCAAAGGCGGCCTGCAATCCCTGCCTCGCGGAATCTTCGTCACCCATCCGACGACGATGGTGGTGGGCTATCTGGTGCTGGCCGGCATGGCCCTCAGCGAGTGGCGGCTGGCCCCGGAGTCGGCGGGGAAACCGGCCAGCAAGGCCGGGTGGGCGCAGGTGGCCCTGCCTTTCATCGGCGGACTGGTGCTCACGGCCGGCGCGCTGACCAACAACCAGATGGTCATCGGAATGTACATCCCGCTTCAGGTCATCGGCGTCATCATCTACCTGGTGCGGCTGGGGCCGAAGATGCTGGCCGCCCCGTGGCTGGCGGGCGGCCCGGAGCGGCACTACGCCATTAGCGCCGTCTTCCTCGTCGCCAACGTCGGGCTGATCACGTATCTGATCGTCAACTTCGTCAGCGGCGCATACGGCGACCCGCCGGACTTCGCGCTGATTCCCTCGTGGCTGATCTTCGCAATGGATCACGCCATGTTCATCGGCGTGATGACCAACGGGCTGTTCGGGCTGGTGTCCGAGGCGACGAGCGAGCGGCGCTCCTTCTGGCCGTGGGCCGATCACGCGCTCTTCTGGGGGATGAACGTCGGCGTGGTGGGCTTCGTCGTCGGGCTGGCCCAGAAATCGGCCATCATCAAAGAAGTGTTCTCGCCCATCATGGGCGCGGCGATCTTAATCGCCATCGTCACTTACACGCTTCGCCTGCAAACCGCGCCGAGGACGATGACGGCAAAAGCGGAGGCCTCATAAAGGAATAACCATGAATCAAATACAAGTACCTCCTCAACTTCGCATTTGGCAAATCGGTTTAGGGTTTGCCACCACCACCGTGCTTCATGCCCTGGTCAAGGCTGGGGTGATCGAGCAATTGCGCGAACAACCCAGGCGCTTGCCGGAACTGGCGCAGGCTTGCAATCTGAACGCCGACGTGCTCTACCGCACCCTGCGCTTTGCCGCAGTGAATGATGTAGTGACTCAGGAAGGGGAACAATACGCCCTGACCGACGTGGGCCGGTTGCTGCTCAAGGATGTGCCCGGCAGTATCTACATGGGCTTGATATTGATAGGCAGTAAGCCCTGGCAGAGTGCCTGGAACAATTTCTCTCATACCCTGGCCACCGGGGAGAATGCGTTCGAGCCAGTGATGGGCGCGAGCTTCTTCGAGTACCTCGACCAGCACCCCGAATACGGCGCGCCCTTCAACCAGTGGCAGACCATCCTGACCACCCTGGCCGCCCGCGCCATCGCCGAGGCTTACGACTTCACCCCGTTCGGGACAGTCTGCGACATCGGCGGCGGGCAAGGCATCCTGCTCAAGGGCATCCTGACTGCCAACCCGCGCCTGCGCGGCATCCTCTACGACCAGGAGAACGTGGTGAAAGAGCATGTGCTCGCCGACCTGGCCGGGCGCGTGGAAATTCAAGCTGGAAATTTCTTTGAGCGCGTGCCTGCCGCCGAGGTGTTGCTGATGAAGACCGTGCTTCATGATTGGAGCGACGAGAAATGTCAGGTCATCCTAAACCATTGCCGGCAAGCCATGCAGCCATCTTCGCGCCTGCTCATCGTTGAGAGGGTCATCGCCTCCCCAACGGATTTTGCGGGGGCGTTCTACGACTTGCACATGCAGGTATTGATGAATGGCAAGGAAAGAACGGAGAGCGAATTCAGTCTGCTGTTGCAAAAAGCGGGCTTGAAACTGAACCGGGTCATTCCCACTCCATCGCCAATGAAAATCATAGAAGCGTCATTATGATACAGGGCGCAACGCGGATGAACCCGACCGTTGGACGGCAACTCGAAGGAACTGAAGGGAGTGTGGAGAAATGAAATGGTTTTACGAACTCGTCTATGGCCGTTTCCGCGCCCCGTGGGACATCGGCCCGCGCAAGGAACTAGTGGAAGTGGTGGAGAGTGGGCGCATCCAACCCTGCAAGGCCATTGACCTCGGCTGCGGCACGGCAAGCAACGCCATCTTCCTGGCCCAACACGGTTTCGACGTAACCGGGACGGACTACTCACCAGCCGCTATTGCCCTCTGCCAACGGCGCGGCGCGGACGCGGGCGTCACGGTCAACTGGATTGAAGACGACCTGACGCATTTACAGCGCGTGCACGGCCCATTCGATTTCCTGGTGGATTGGGGCGTGTACGACGACTTGAGCTTGCCCCACCGGCGGGCATATCTCCGCAACGTCCTGCTACTGACCCACGCTCACAGCCGCTTCCTGATCTACGTCCATCAATGGCCCTTGCGCTGGTGGGAGCGGCCGCTCTATCGCGGGTTCGGGATGCAACCCATGTCGCCCGGCGAAGTGGAAGCCGACTTCGGCCCACATTTCACCATCGAGAAACTCGCCGAGCGCGTCTTCTCCTCCGGCTTCATCGGCGGCGAGGCGGTGTATTTGATGACAAAACTTCGAAAGAATTAACCCATGTCACCAAACACTTTTAGCCGGCTAATGGCAGGATACGTCATTGCAGTTGGCGGCACGGCCTTGCACGATGTGGCGGAATTTGGCGCGCCCTCGATCCAAAACACCATCCCGTTCTTCATTCTGGCCGGAGCTTTGTTATTCGTCTGGCGGCGATGGCCGCGTCTGGCCCGTGCCGCCCGAATAACACTCCTTGCGTTTGTGATGTTGGCGCTCACCGGCGGCGGCCTGGCCTCGGTGTTGCCGCTGGCATTCTGGCCGTGGAAGCCGGAGCAGTCAGCCGAACATTATCTCGTGCATGTTGCCTGGACGATGAGCCTGGCAGTATTTGCGTGGATGATCTTCAAACAAAAACGGGCCACTGCACAATAAACCCGTCGGCCATATAATAACAAAGTTGATGCGAAGCGTGCACCAACATAAGGCGAAGCCGACCTGCGTCGGCTAAAACCGCAGTCCACGAAGGTGGACTTTGCCTTGTATTGCCGCGATTTCCAATCGCCAAGCGACTTTGGGAAAGTCCTGTAGCAGAAGGCATTGTGTAATCCGGGGTTACATCGTTCGCGGTATAATCACCTCCGCAAACTATGTTCACCAGGAGCCTGTATGACTCTTCAAGGTAAAGTCGCCGTAGTCACCGGCGCCTCGCGCGGCATTGGCAAAGCCATTGCCGTTGAGCTTGGCAAGCGCGGGGCAAAAGTTGTGGTCAATTATTCCAAGAGCGTTGAGGGCGCGGAAGAGGCCGTGAACACGATCAAGGCCTCCGGCGGCGAGGCGGTTGCCGTTCAGGCCGATGTGACCGACGCCAAGGCCGCCGCCGCGCTGATCAAAGCCGCCACCGACGCATTTGGCCGGCTCGACATCCTTGTCAACAACGCCGGGACGACCCGCGACACTTTGCTGGCGATGATGTCTGAAGATGATTGGGATGTGGTGATCCGCACCAACTTGAAGAGCGCCTTTAACTGCTCCAAGGCCGCCGTGAAGACGATGATGCGCCAGCGCAATGGCCGCATTATCAACATCTCGTCGGTGTCGGGAGTGATGGGCAACGGCGGGCAGACCAATTACTCGGCCTCAAAAGCCGGGCTGATCGGTTTCACCAAGGCCCTGGCCCGCGAAGTGTCGGCCCGCAACATCACCGTCAACGCCGTAGCGCCCGGTTTCATCCCCACCGATCTCACGTCGTCATTGTCGGATGAGTTGAAGAGCGAAACGATGAAGGTGATCCCGTTAGGACGCTGGGGCGCGGCGGAGGAAGTCGCGCACGCCGTCGCCTTTTTTGCCTCCGACGAGGCGGGCTACATCACCGGCCAAACGCTGAACGTGGACGGCGGGATGGCGATGAGTTAGAGCAGAGAGTTAGAATATGGGACAAGAAGCTTCTTACGACAGTAAAATCGTGATCGCGCCTGAGGTGCTGATCACGATCGCCAAACTCGCCACCCTGGGTGTGCCGGGCGTGGCTCACATGGCCCCCGTGCCGGGCGGCATTGATCGCTACTTCAAACGCGGCGCCGCCGACGGCGTCCGCATTCAGGTGTTCAATCACGACCTGGCCGCCGACCTGCATATCGTCATCACCGGCGACGCCAACGCCCGGGCGGTGAGCGAGAAAGTGCAAAGCGAGGTGGCCCGGGCCATGTCGGAGATGGTGGGCATGACAGCCCGCACCGTCAATGTTCACATAGAGAATGTGGAGTTCGCCGAGTAGCGCTTTCCGGCCATGATGAAGGATCGCCGCAAGGCGCGCAGTTTAGCGTTGCAAGTTCTTTACGAAGTGGATTGCACAACTCACCCGGTTGAGGATGTGATCCGCTCCCGCCTGGAAGACACGCCTGTCAACGTTGACGTGGAAGTCTTCGCCCGCCAGATGATTGACGGCGTCTTGCGCAATGCCGCCGAACTGGACAGCCTCATCCACCGGCACGCGCCGGAGTGGCCGCTCGACCAGATGGCGATCATAGACCGCAACATTCTGCGGATGGCGATCTGGGAATTTGCCGTGAGCCGCACGAACCCGATCAAGGTTGCCATCAATGAGGCAGTGGAACTGGCAAAGGACTATGGCAGCGACTCGGCCTCCAGGTTTATCAACGGGGTGCTGGGGGCGCTGGCGGCCAAAGAGAATCAACTCGTCAACGAAATATCAGCCAAACAGGTCGGGTAAACGCATGGATCAATTTTTTGGGATTGGCCTCTGGGAATTGCTGATGATCGCCGTCATCGCGCTGGTGGTGCTCGGCCCCAGGCAGATGATCATTCTCTCGCGCAAGGCGGGCGAGTATTTGCGAATTCTGAATCAGATGTGGCAAAAGGCCTCGGCGGAGATCAAAGACCAGCTTGACGAGATCGAGGACGACTCGGGCGGCCTGGTGAAAGAGCTTGACGCGCTCAAAGACGAAGTGACGAAGAGTGTGCAGTCGCTTCAGGAAAATTTCACCATCGCTTCCCCGTTGCCGCCGAATGGTTCGGGGCAAACGCCGTCCCCCCAACCCACGACGGTTACCCCGTCAACATCCGCCGCCTCAACCGCCGACGAATCCAAGCCTGAGGCCGCGCCCGAGTCGACCACCTCCGCTCCGCCCAAGCCGTCCTATTCAGCCTGGGTGAGCAAGCCCAAAAGTTAACTATGGCAACACGAACCAGAGCACGCAAGGAAGCAACCAGCTTCCTGGAGCATCTCGAAGACTTAGCTATCACCATTCGCAATGCGGCCATCATCCTGCTGGTCTTTTGCACAGCCGGTCTGCTCTTCGCCGAACCGGTGCTGAAGTTCTTGATCGAACCTTACGGTGAAAAACTGCAAATTCTCAGCCCGACCGAGGGCATTTCAACCTTGATCCGGGTGGGCTTGACTCTGGGGTCTGCCGCCGCTTCGCCATTTGTCATTTACCAGTTAATTGGCTTTGCCATTCCCGCCTTTGAAACGCAACAGGAGAAACGGCTAGCGAATCTGCTTCGCTTCTTTATCATTCCGGGCGCGCTCATTCTATTTCTGATCGGCGCAAGCTTCGCCTGGTTCATTATGATTCCAGCGGCCATAGACTTTCTGGCTAACTTTGGCGTTGAGCTGTTTCAGATCGGATGGACGGCTGAACGCTTCGTGCCGTTCGTGCTCTCGCTCACGCTGTGGGTCGGCATCTCGTTCGAGATGCCATTGGTGTTTGCCTTTCTGGGAAGATTGGGTATCGTCAGCCCGCGAATTTTGCTCAGAGCCTGGCGAATTGCCATCGTCGCCATCGCCATCATCGCCGCCGCCATCACGCCCACAGTTGACCCCTTCAACATGATGCTGGTCATGGGGCCGCTCATCGCCCTGTACTTCCTCAGCATCCTCCTCACCGCCATCACCTATCGCGCTCGCCAGAGCCGGTAGAAAATTCCAGGAGACCTATGTCCAAAAAACGCATTTTGATCATGGGAGCCGCCGGGCGCGACTTCCACAATTTCAACACGTATTATCGCCAGAACGATCAAGTGGAAGTGGTAGCCTTCACTGCCACCCAGATTCCCGACATCGCCGGGCGGGCTTACCCGCCTGAACTGGCCGGGCCGAACTATCCCAAAGGCATTCCCATTTATGGCGAAGAAGAACTGCTCAAACTGATCGCCGATCTGAAAGTAGACGAAGTTGTGTTCAGCTACAGCGACATTTCGCACAACTATGTGATGCACAAGGCTTCTCAGGTGTTGGCCGCCGGCGCCGATTTCAGCCTGCTCGGCCTGCGGCACACGCAGGTCAAATCCACCAAGCCCGTCGTTTCCATCGGCGCGGTGCGAACCGGCGCGGGCAAGAGCCAGACCTCGCGCCACGTGGCCAGCATTTTGCGCGGGCTGGGCTACAACGTGGCCGCCATTCGCCACCCTATGCCTTACGGCAACCTCATCGCCCAGAACGTCCAACGTTTTGCCGAATACGACGATCTCGAAGAATACAACTGCACCATCGAAGAGCGCGAAGAGTACGAGCCGCACATTGATCGGGGCGTGGTGGTGTTCGCCGGGGTGGACTACGAGAAGATTGTGCGCGAGGCCGAGAAGGAAGTGGACATTGTGTTGTGGGACGGCGGCAACAACGACCTGCCGTTTTACGTCAGCGATTATCACATTGTGGTGGCCGACCCGCACCGCCCCGGCCACGAGTCCAGCTATCACCCAGGCGAGGCCAACGTGCGGCTGGCCGATGCGCTGGTGATCAACAAAGTGGACACGGCGGACTCCAGCGCGGTGATGAGTGTGCGCGAGAGTCTGCGCGGCCTGAATCCCAAAGCCGCTATCGTCGAGGCGGCTTCCCCGATCTTTGTGGACGACCCGGAGGCCATTCGCGGCAAGCGGGTGCTGGTGGTCGAAGACGGCCCCACCCTCACTCACGGCGAGATGGCTTACGGGGCCGGCGTGGTGGCGGCCAAACGTTTCGGGGCGGCGGAGATTATTGATCCGAAACCGTATGCCGTCGGCAGTATCATCGCCACTTACAAAAAGTATCCAACGACCGGCGCGGTGCTGCCGGCGATGGGCTACGGCGCGAAGCAGACCGAAGAACTGCGGCAGACGATCAACAACACTCCGGCAGACGTGGTCGTTGTCGCCACCCCAATTGACCTCAGCCGCCTGATCAAGTTCGACAAGCCGGCTCAGCGCGTGCGTTACGAACTGCAAGAGATCGGCCAGCCGACGCTGACGGAGTTGTTGACGGCGAAGTTTGGGGAGAAGAAATGACAAATGACGAATGACAAATGACGACCATCCGTCGTCTTTCGTCTATCGTCCTTCGTTCTCTTATGCCCGGCAAATACTTCGACGACCTGAACGTGGGCGACCACATCCAACATAGCCTGGGGCGCACCGTCACCGAGGCCGACAACGTGCTGTTCTGCGCCCTGACGATGAACACCCAGCCTCTGCACCTCAACGAGGACTTCGCCGCCAAAACTCAATTCGGCCAGCGCATTGTCAACGGCATCTATACCTTTGGCCTGGTCATCGGCCTCACTGTGCCCGACCTGACCGAGGGCACCATCGTCGCCAACCTGGGCTACGAGCGCGTCGTCCACCCCAACCCTGTCTTTCACGGCGACACGATCTACGTCGAAACCGATGTGTTGGAGAAGCGCGAGTCGGCCTCCAAACCGGATCGAGGCATCATCCGCCTAAAGCATATCGGGCGCAAGCAGGATGGGACAGTGGTAGTGGAAGTGGAACGGACTGTGATGTTTCTCAGAAGGCCGGGGGTATAATTGGCAACATGAAGACGGTAACTCGAACCCGATCTAAACGCCAAAAGGACACTCCGACCGAGCACCCACATATTGTGCAAAATCCGCCAAATAATCGGTCAGGCAGTCCGCACATTCGCGGAACAGGAATCCCTGTCTGGTTGATCGCGCGATTTCATCGGGCAGGGAATAGCGTGAACGATATTTTGCATCATTACCCGCACCTCAGAGCCGCCTGGGTTCATGACGCGATTAGCTATTATCTTGACCACTCGGATGAAATCAACAAAGAGCTGGCCGAGCAACGAGCCGCCCCCAACAATTTGGAGAAAATGGGTTTCAAGTTGGATAAGAGCGGCTTCTATATCTTGCGGCAAGAGCCTAAAAAACATAGCCCTTCCCACAACGGAAATAAACGCAAGAATGAAAGGCTGAAAGCTAGCGCCAAATGAGCGACGGCCTGCGTTTGTTTATTGCGCTATACACCGACGAGCATATATCAGCCAAGCTTGCAGAAGACTTGAGGGAAAAGGGTTATCAGGCAGAAAGCGCGCAGGCTTTGCGACATTTCAACTGGGACGACTCAGTTCATCTGGCTTACGCCGCAGAACACCAAATGGCGGTGCTGACTTTTGATCACAGGTTCAAGCTCGCCGCAGACGAACGGATCGAAAGCGGACAAGATCATTGGGGTGTTATTATCTCGCCGGAGTTGTCATTGGATCAATACGCCATTCTGCTTCACTGGACATTGACCCTCTTGGACAAACTAACCGCCGATGAACTTTATAACGCAGTAGTTTACCTCCAGCAGTTCCGCGAATGACCCGCCTCCGCCGCGCCCTCCTCTTCATGCCTGGCGACGACCGCCGCAAAATTGAAAAGGGCATTGCCGCCCAACCCGACTCGGTCATCATGGACCTGGAAGACGGCGTGGCTCTCAACCGCAAGGCCGAAGCCCGCGTTGTCATCGCCGCCGCCCTGACCGAGTTGGACTTTGGCTCCGTCGAAAGAGTCGTCCGCATCAACCCAATCGGCTCCGGGCTGGAAGCCGACGATTTGACCATCGCCCTCCCCGCCCGCCCCGAAGCCATCATGCTCCCCAAAGCCGAGTCGGCTGAACAAATAGACTGGCTTCACCGCCAAACCGACCTGCCGCTGTTGCTGATGATCGAAACCGCCAAAGGGCTGATCAACTTGAAGGAAATCGCCGCCGTGCCCGGTGTAGCCGCCTTGTGTTTTGGGGCCGACGACTACACTGCCAGCGTGGGCGGCGCGAGAACCCGCGACCGCGATAGCGCCAACCTGCTCTACGCCCGAAGCGCCATCGCCGCGTACGCCGCCGCCTTCGACCTGCAGGCAATTGATACGCCGTTCGTCAATTTGCAAAATGAGGCCTGGCTGCGCGACGAGACTCGCGCCATCGTCGAGCTTGGCTACAGCGGCAAACTCGCCATTCACCCCAAGCAGATCGCGCCCATCCTCGAAGCCTTCTGCCCCTCGCCTGAGGAAGTGGAGCGCGCCCGGCGGCTGGTGCAGGCTCACGAAGAGCATCAGGCCAAAGGCGCGGGCGCTTTCGCCTTCGAGGGCCGCATGGTAGACATGCCCGTCATTCGCGCCGCCCACAACGTGCTGGCGCGGGCGGGGATCAACCACTAATAGCAAGACGCCTACTGCAAGTTAAAAAACATGGCCCCTCAAACGAGGGGCCATGTTTCTATTCGTCGAACGAAGGGCGGCGTTTGCGGCGCAGGCGGCGAATCGCTTTCTTCTTTTCCATGCGGCGAGTCTCGCTCTTGGAAACGAACCAGCGTTTGTTGCGCAGAGTAGTCAACAGCCCGCTCTTCATCACTTTCTTCTTGAAGCGCTTGAGCAGTTGGTCCTGCGATTCATTCGGTCGTAAATTGACAACAGTCATCAATAATCACCTCCTTCGCCGTGAACTTCAAAGCGGCGAGATGATACCCCGCCCGGCGACTCTCGTCAATGGCCGAGTTCAATCAGCCGCTGGCCCCGGTCAACCGTCTCGCCGGGTGAAACCAGCACTTTGACGACCTTCCCGGCGTGCGGTGCGGCCACCCGAATCTCCATCTTCATCGCCTCCAACAGCACCAGCGCCTGGCCTTTTTCCACCAAATCGCCTTCTTTTACCAGCACGTTTCGCACCAGGCCCGGCATTGCCGCCTCCAGCGCCTCGTGGCCGCCCGCCCGTGTCGTTTGTCGTTTGGCCGCTTCTCGCTTCACGCCCCCGCTCGCCTGCCGCCCACTACCTGCCGCCGCGCCCGTCCCCAGCCTGAAACCATCCGCGCGTTCCCAGGGGTCTGCCGCCATTGCTCTCAATTCTGGCTTCTGACTCCTGACTTCTGACTCCTGTGCCTCTGGTTGCCAATCCCTCAAATGCTCTTCAATAAAATGCGTCGTCGTCTCGCCCCGCCCAAAAGCCGGGTGAGCCAGCACGGCACGCAAAAATGAAATATTGGTGGTGATGCCTGTCAACTTGTAGTCAGCCAGCGCCGCATCCATCTTGCGGATTGCGTCGGCGCGAGTCTCGGCGTGGGCAATCACTTTGGCGATCATCGGATCGTAGTGGATCGAGACCTCGTCGCCCGCCGCCACGCCGGCATCCACGCGCACGCCGGGGCGGACTGGTTCAATGGCCTCCTCGATCTTCCCGACCGACGGAAAAAAATTATTGGCCGGGTCTTCGGCGTAGACCCGGCACTCAATGGCGTGGCCGCGTTGCGAAAGATCACGTTGCCCGAACCAGAGGCGCTCGCCCGCCGCGATTCGAATTTGGGCCTTCACCAAATCCACGCCGGTCATCATTTCAGTGATCGGGTGCTCCACTTGCAGGCGGGTGTTCATTTCCAAAAAGTAGAAATTGCCGGACGGTTCAACGATGAACTCAACCGTGCCTACGCTGGCATAGCCGACGGCCCGGGCCGCCGCCACCGCCGCATTTCCCATCTTTTCTCTTATTTCCCTTGTGAGGAACGGCGACGGCGTCTCTTCAATAATTTTCTGATGACGACGCTGAATGGAACACTCACGCTCAAACAAGTGAACGGTCTCTCCGAACGAGTCGGCCAACACCTGAAACTCAATGTGGCGCGGACTCTCAATGTACTTTTCGAGAAAGATGCTATCGTCGCTAAAGGCATTGGCCGCCTCGCGCCGGGCCGCCGCCACTGCCTCGTCCAGTTCATCCGGCGCGCGAACGATCCGCATCCCTTTGCCGCCGCCGCCCGCCGCCGCCTTCACCAGCACCGGATAGCCAATCTTTTTTGCCGCTCCAGCCCATTGTTCATTGTTCATTATTTCATTGTTCATCGGCGAGAAGCCCGACGCCACAGGCACCCCAGCCTGTTCCATCATGGTTCGCGCTCCGGTCTTGCTTCCCATTTTGCGAATGGCTTCGGCAGGCGGGCCAATGAACACAATGCCTGCCGCCGCAACCGCCTCGGCGAAGTCGGCGTTCTCGGACAGGAAGCCGTAGCCCGGATGAATGGCGTCGGCGTTTGTGTTCCGGGCGGCTTCGAGCAGGCGATCAATTTTTAAGTAGGACTCGCGCGGCGCGGGCGGGCCGATGGGCACAGCTTCGTCGGCCAGCCGAGTGTGGAGTGCGTTGGCATCAGCTTCGGAGTAAACGGCAACAGTGCGAATGTCCATTTCCCTGCAAGCGCGGATGATGCGGACGGCGATTTCGCCGCGGTTGGCGATGAGAATTTTAGAGAACTTCAGGCATGATTCAATCGGTTGAATATCCGTCATCTTCTCCCTCCTCACATTCTGAACACGCCATACTTCGTCTCCTCCACCGGCGCATTGTAAGCCGCCGCAATCGCCAACCCCAGGGCACGCCGCGTCTCCACCGGATCAAGAATCCCATCATCCCAAAGCCGCGCCGTCGAGTAATAGGGACTGCCTTCGGCTTCGTACTTGTCGAGCGTGGGCTGTTTGAAAGCGGTTGCCTCTTCGGGCGACATCGGCGGCTTGCCCTCGCGGGCCAGTTGATCCTGCTTCACCGTCAGTAGAACGTTGGCCGCCTGCTCAGCGCCCATCACGCTGATGCGAGCGTTGGGCCACATCCACAGGAAGCGCGGCTGGTAGGCCCGCCCGCACATGCCGTAGTTGCCCGCGCCAAAACTGCCGCCGATGATGATTGTAAACTTGGGCACGCGGGCGTTGGCGACGGCATGCACCATCTTGGCCCCGTCTTTGGCGATGCCGCCCGCCTCGTATTCGCGCCCGACCATGAAGCCGGTGATGTTCTGCAAAAACAATAGCGGGATGTCCCGCGCCGCGCAAAGTTCGACAAAGTGCGCGCCCTTCAAGGCGCTCTCGCTGAACAGTACCCCGTTGTTGGCAATGATGCCGACGGGGAAACCGTCAATGCGGGCAAAGCCCGTCACCAGCGTCGTGCCGTAGTTGGCCTTGAACTCGCGCAGTTCGCTCCCGTCCACCAGCCGCGCAATCACCTCCCGCGCATCATAAGACTCGCGGAACGACTTTGGAATAATCCCATACAACTCCTCAGCAGGATACAGCGGTTCTTCCACCGACGACGGACGACCGACGACCGACGATTGTTGTCTACCGTCCATCGTCCTTCGTCCTTCGTCTCCCAGTGTCGCAACGATTTCTCTCACCATCTCCAGCGCCTGCTCATCGTCCTCGGCAAAATGGTCGGCCACGCCGGACTTGTGAGTGTGAACCCACGCGCCGCCCAACTCCTCGGCGGTCACTTCTTCACCCGTCGCCGCCTTCACCAGCGGCGGCCCGGCCAGAAAGATCGTGCCCGTCCCTTGAACAATCACTGTCTCGTCGCTCATCGCCGGAACGTAGGCCCCGCCTGCCGTGCAACTGCCCATCACCGCCGCAATCTGCGGGATGCCCAGCGCGCTCATCCGCGCCTGGTTGTAGAAGATGCGGCCAAAGTGATCGTGGTCGGGAAAGACCTCGGCCTGCAATGGCAAAAACGCGCCGCCAGAGTCCACCAGATAAATGCACGGCAGTCGATTCTCTTGCGCGATCTCCTGCGCCCGCAAATGCTTCTTCACCGTCATCGGCAGGTAGGAGCCGCCTTTTACCGTCGCGTCGTTGGCCACAATCAGGCACTCGCGCCCGCTCACGCGGCCAATGCCGGTGACGAGGCCCGCGCCCGGCGCTTCGTTGTGATACATGTGCCAGGCCGCCAATGGGGAGAATTCGAGAAATGGAGAATTGGGATCGAGCAGTTTGTCAATGCGCTCGCGCACAAACAACTTGCCCTGCGCCTCGTGCCGCCGCTGATACTTCTCGCCGCCACCCTGCCGGGCTTGCGCCAGCCGCGTCCGCAATTCTTCGGCCAGCGCCCGGTTGTGTTCGGCGTTCTCTTTGAAGCGTTCGTCGTTTGGGTTGAGTTGGGATTCGATGACAGGCATTGTTGGAAGTTGGGATTTGGGATTTTGGGAGTTGAGAATTGGGATTTGCCAATTGTTCACTCAGAGTATAATCCAAACCCATGATAACCCCTTCCCTCATCGTTCATGGCGGCGCAGGCAACATCCCCGACGCCGAAGTGCCGGATTACATTCACGGTTGCCGCGTCGCGGCCCAAACCGGCTGGGAAGTTCTGCAAAAAGGCGGCTCGGCGTTGGACGCGGTCGAAGCGGCGGTGAAAGTTCTCGAAGATGACCCGGCCTTCGACGCCGGGCGCGGCTCGTGCCTCAACGCCGCCGGTTACGTCGAAATGGACGCCATCATCATGGATGGCGTGACGCTCAACAACGGCGCAATTGCCGCCGTGCAACGGGTGCAGAACCCCGTCAGCCTGGCCCGGCTGGTGATGGAAAAAAGCAAGCATAACCTGCTGGTGGGCGCGGGCGCCGAGGCCTTCGCCCGGCGGCATGGCGTGCCAGACTGGCCCGAAGAGAATTTGATCACCTCTCGCGAACTGGAACGCTGGCAGAAGATTCAAGAATCCGGCGAAGATTTGGCCGATGTGGAATTTGCCCACGACACGGTGGGAGCCGTCGCCCGCGACGCGAACGGCCATTTAGCAGTGGCGACATCCACCGGGGGAACCGCCTTCAAGCTCCCGGGCCGGGTCGGCGACAGCCCCCTCATCGGCAGCGGCGCTTACGCCGACGATTTCAGCGGCGCGGCCTCGGCCACCGGCTGGGGCGAATCGCTCATGAAGATCGTCATCAGCAAAGCCGCCTGCGACTTGATCGCCAGCGGGCACACCGCCCAACAAGCCGCCGACGCCGTCATCAAACAACTCGCCGAGCGCGTGAAAGGACTCGGCGGCATCATCGTCATTGACACCCAAGGCCGGGTCGGCCACGCTTTCAACACCCCGCGCCTGGCTCGCGCCTGGGTGACGGCTGACGGGCAAATTGTGGCCGAGTGTTGATTTTGGATTTTAGATTGCAGATTGAATTAGGAGGCGCAAATGCAACCTGATCCGTCTTCACCTTTTGCTTCCGTCGTCGGACTGGGCGCGTTCAAAAGCGATCACAGCCCGGCAAAATCGGGCCGCTGGATCAACGTCATCTTCAGTGGGCTGATTGTCGTCGCCGGGCCGGTGCTCCTGCTGGTCGCGGCCTTCATGGCTTACAACGCCTACACTCGCTATGGCATTAGCAAGGTAGATGATTCCGGATTCATTCTTCCGCTGATTTGCGGCGTCATTGCCGTTCCGCTCGGCCTCTACGGCCTCTACAGCGCCTGGCGCAACTGGCCGCTGGCGGCGGCGCTTTACGACAACGGCTTTGCCTACAACGATCGCAACGGCTTCAAACAAGTGCGCTGGGATAATATTGACGCCGTCTGGCAAAACATCACCAAACACTATCGCAACGGCATCTACACCGGCACCACTTACCTCTACACCGTCCAGACCAAAGACAAACAGCGGATCGTGCTGGACAACAAATTCAAAAAGATTGAAGACCTGGGCAACGCCATCATCAGCGGCTCGGCCACCGCCCTTTTCCCCCGCTACCTCCAGGCTTTGCAACAGGGCCAGCGTCTTACCTTTGGCCCGCTCGCCATTGACCCCAACGGCATCTACTCTGGCAACAAATCACTGCGCTGGGACGAGATCAAAGGAATCAAGATTCATCGAGGCACGATCTCGGTGAAAAAAGAAGGCGGCTGGTTCAACTGGGCCACCGCCGGCGTGCCTCAGATTCCGAACTTTTTGATTTTCTACAACTTGATTGGAAGGCTGACTAAAGTCGAGTAGTCGCGTTGTCTTGTAGTCGAGTAGTCAAATCTTCATGCACGATGACCACCAAACTACCTGACCACTCGACCACCTGACTACCCATCATGCGAAACATCCGCATCTTCGGCGTTCCTATGGATTTAGGCCAGCGGCGGCGCGGAGTAGACATGGGCCCCAGCGCCCTGCGCTATGCCGGACTGAACGATCAGCTTCGCAAGATCGGCCACACCATCACCGACAATGGCAACCTCATCGTGCCCTTGCCCGAAAACGAGCCACCCGACAACTCGCGCGCCCGCCACTTGCACAGCATCGCCAGCGTGTGCCGCGACGTTTACGCCAACGCTCTGGCCTGCCTCGAACAGCACGAGACTGCCGTCTTTCTCGGCGGCGACCATTCGATCAGCATCGGCACGGTGTCGGCGATGGACACGCATGGCGAAAATGTGGGCGTGATCTGGGTAGATGCTCACGGCGATTTCAACACGCCCGATATAACCCCGTCAGGCAACGTGCATGGCATGGCCCTGGCGGCGTTGTTGGGGCGCGGCCCGGCAGAACTGACCGACATTGGCCGCCCCGGCGCAAAACTCAAACCCTCGGAGGCCGTCATCATTGGCGCGCGCGACCTTGATGCTCAGGAGCGGGTCGCTTTGCGCGAGTCAGGTATTCTAGTGATCACCATGCGCGACATTGACGAAATGGGAATGGCGGCGGCGGCCCGCCAGGCGCTGGAACGCCTGGGCCGGATGAACAAACTCCACATCAGCCTCGATATGGACTCTCTCGACCCGAACGAAGCGCCCGGCGTTGGCACGCCCGTTCCTGGCGGCCTCACCTACCGCGAAGCCCACTTGCTCATGGAAATCCTCTCCGACTCTGGCAAAGTTTCTTCGCTCGACATCGTCGAAGTCAACCCTGTTCTGGATGACCGCAACCGGACGGCTAAACTTGGAGTGGAGTTGGCAACGTCCCTTTTTGGGCAACGTATACTTTAGATGGGGTTACTGCCTTATCCCGGCACAGGCACAGCCAACCCAGGCGATATTACCGGAATGAGGCCAGCCGCCGGTTGATCTTTTGGGGCGACCTTCAAGAACTGCTTCGACGCCTCTGCCCAATTGTCCAGCAACGCTTGAGCCTTGTTGCTGGCGGCCAGTTGCGCATGTTGGGCGATCCAGACTCGCAACATTTCCAGGTCTTCGTCGCTGGGCGCTTCGACCTGAACCAACTGCCCGTTGATTCGCGCTGGCGCTCGCCCGTCCTCGTCGAGCAAAAAGGCGACGCCGCCCGTCATCCCCGCCGCGAAGTTGTAGCCAATGGAGCCTAAGATGATGGCAAGCCCGCCGGTCATATACTCACAGCCGTGGTCGCCCACGCCTTCGACAATCGCCGTCGCGCCGCTGTTGCGGACGGCGAATCGTTCACCGGCCCGCCCGGCGATGAAGACTTCGCCGCCGGTTGCGCCATATAGCACCGTGTTCCCGGCAAGCACGGGGGATTCCGCCCAGACTTCCGAACCCCAGACTTCCGAAGCGCCAAAGACCGGCGAGACTTCGGAAGTCTGTTTGATAACGATCCTCCCTCCAGCCAGACCCTTGCCCACGTCGTCGTTCGCTTCGCCCATCAATGTTAGATTTAGCCCCGGCACGCCAAATGCGCCGAACGATTGCCCGGCACTGCCCCGGAGCGTGACTTTGATCGTGCCCTCAGGCAGGCCGGCGTCGCCGTAGCGCATGGCAATCTCGCCGGCCAGCCGCGCCCCAAAGGCGCGGTCGCGGTTGGTGATGTGGTACACAAAACTTTCCCGGCGCAGAGGCCGCCAGGGGTGGTCAAGGATTGAGTGTTGCTCGCAATCTGCCAGAAGTTGCTCGTTGAGCGGCGAGTCCGAAGGAACGCGATTCGGCTCACCCGTGTAACGCCGGGAGCCATCACCCGGCGGCGCGAGCAAGAGGCGGCTGAGGTCCAGAGGCCGCTCACGCGGAGCGGCCATCTGCTTCAACAATTCCACCCGGCCAATCGCTTCGTCGAGCGACTCCAGCCCGAGGCTCGCCAGAATCTCACGCACTTCTTCAGCGGCGTGCATGAAGAAGGCCATGATTTGTTCGGGCGTGCCGTCGAACTTGGCCCGCAGTTCCGGGCGTTGGGTGGCGATTCCGGCCGGGCAGGTGTTGAGGTGGCAGGCGCGGGCCATGAGGCAACCTTCGGCCACCACCGCCGCCGTGCCGAAAGAGTATTCGTCCGCGCCGAGCAGGGCGGCCACGACCACATCGCGCCCGGTGCGCAGGCCGCCGTCGGCTCGTAAACGAACGCGCTCGCGCAAGCCGTTCTCGATCAGAACGTACTGCGTCTCGGCCAGCCCAAGTTCCCAGGGGATGCCCGCATATTTGATACTGCTCAACGGCGACGCGCCGGTGCCGCCGGAACTGCCGCTGATGAGGATCGCGTCCGCGCCCGCCTTTGCCACACCCGCCGCGATCGTGCCAACTCCCGCCTGCGCCACCAGTTTGACCGAGATGATCGCCCGCGGGTTGATCTGCCGCAAGTCGTAGATCAACTGCGCCAGGTCTTCGATGCTGTAAATGTCGTGGTGCGGCGGCGGCGAGATGAGCGTCACGCCGGGCGTGGCGTGACGGATGGCGGCGATCTCGGCGGTGACTTTGTGGCCCGGCAATTGCCCGCCCTCGCCGGGCTTGGAGCCTTGCGCCATTTTGATCTGCAATTCGTCTGCCGAAACGAGATAGGCCGGGGTGACGCCAAAGCGGGCCGAGGCCACTTGCTTGATGCGGTCGTTGCTCTCGCCGTAGTAACGCGCCGGGTCTTCGCCGCCCTCGCCGGAGTTGCTCCACGCGCCGAGGCGGTTCATGGCAATCGCCATGGTCTCGTGCGCCTCTTTCGAGAGCGCGCCGTGCGACATGGCGGCGGTGGAGAAGCGGCGGATGATCGTGGGAATGGACTCCACCTGATCGGTAGTAATTGGTAATTGGTAATTGGTGTGAAAGTCCAGCAGGTCGCGCACGTCTACCGGCGCTCGCGAGTGTTGGAGCTTGCTGTAGCGTTTGTAAGCCGAGTGCCCTTCGGCCCAGTGGCCGTTGAGCGCGCCGGGGGTGCGCACCGCATCGCGCAAGGCATGGACAACCGCCGGGCTGAAAGCGTGCTGTTCGCCGTTGCGCTTGAATTTGTAGAAGCCGGGGCTGTCGAGGGAAGGCCGGTCTACGCCAAACGCGGCCCGATGCCAGGCCAGCACGATGTCGGCGATTCCGTCCAGGCCGAGGCCTTCCAGGTGTGAGGCCGTCCCGACAAAATAAACGTCTACTACTTCACTACTCAAGCCGATGACCTCAAAAATCTGCGCGCCGCAATAAGCATCTACGGTGCTGATGCCCATCTTGGACATGATCTTCAACAGACCGCGCTCGGCGGCATGAAGATAACGTGCCGCCGCCTCTTCGGGGGACACCTGATCCCGGCCCGACCCGGCGGCGGCCGCCAACACCAGGTAAGGGTTGATGGCCGCCGCGCTATAACCGACGAGTGCCGCAAAGTGATGCACCTCGCGCGGCTCGCCGCTTTCGACTACTAAATCTACCTGCACCCGCAAATCACTCCGCAAAAGATGATGATGAACCGCGCCGAGAGCGAGGAGCGATGGGATGAAAGTGTGTTCGGCGTCCACGCCCCGGTCGCTCAGGACGATGGCTTGCGCCCCGGCCCGCGCCGCCTGTTCGGCTTCGGCGCACAGCCGGTCGAGCGCCAACTGCAACCCGGGCGCGCCCTCTGCCGCCCGGAACAGCGTTGAGAGAGTCACCGCCTTGAGTTCAGGATCGGCTTTGAGGGCGGCCAACTGGGCGTCGGTCAGGAAGGGGCTGTCGAGTTCGAGCAGTCGAGCCTGCTCCGGCGTTTCAGCCACGAAGTTGCCGCGCGCGCCGAGCCGGACACGGAGCGACATCACCAACTCTTCGCGCAGAGGGTCAATCGGCGGGTTGGTCACTTCCGCGAAGCGCTGGCGGAAATAGCCGAACAGCGGACGGGGCTTGTCCGAGAGCACCGCCGGCGAAGTGTCGTCGCCCATCGAGCCGATGGCCTCGGCTTTGTTTTCGACCATTGGACGGATCACCGTGACCAGTTCTTCGTTGGTGTAACCGAAAGCGGCCTGCTGGCTGATGGTCGCTTCGCGTGGCTGATGGCCGCTTCGCGTGGCTGTTGCAGGGAGTTTTCGCAGATTGTCGCGCACCCAAACGCCATAGGGCTTTCGCGCGGCGAGTTCGGCTTTGATCTGGCCGTCCTCGAAGAACAGGCCGCGCGCCGTGTCCACCGCGATCATCTGGCCGGGGCCGAGTTTGCCTTTGACGAGAACGCGCGCTTCATCTACGGCCACCGCTCCGGCCTCGGACGCCGCCGCGATCAATCCATCCTCGGTGACAACGTAACGGCACGGGCGCAGGCCGTTGCGGTCGAGGGTTGCACCGACGGTTGCACCGTCGGTGAAGACCAGGGCCGCCGGCCCGTCCCAGGGTTCGGTCAGGCAGGTGTGGTATTCGTAGAAATCGCGGACGGCATCGGTCAGGTCGGGAAGCTTTTCCCAGGCGGGCGGGACCAGCATGGTGAGCGCGTGCCGGATGTCGCGCCCGCCCATCATCAGCAGTTCCGCCGCGTTGTCGAGCATCGCCGAGTCACTGCCGCCGGTATCAATCACCGGGCGGAGAAGACCTGACAGGTCTAATTGCGGCTCGCGCGTCTTCATCCAGTTAATGTTGCCCTGCAAAGTGTTGATCTCGCCGTTGTGGCACAGCACCCGGAACGGTTGGGCGCGCTGCCAGGTGGGAAGCGTGTTCGTGCTGTAGCGTTGATGAAAGACGGCTAGCGGCGCTTCGTAATCGGGGTCTTGCAGGTCGGCGTAGAAAGCCGGAAGTTGCGGGGCGAGGAGTAAGCCTTTGTAGACGATGGTGCGCGAAGAGAAGGAGGGGACGTACGCGCCGAGGGGGCGGGCGTGGCGCTCGAAGTGTTTGCGGGCGAGGTAGAGGGAGCGCTCAAATTGGTAATTAGTAATTGGTAATTGGTTATAGATTATTGCCTGCATGATGCGCGGCATGGTGGCGCGGGCGCGTTCGCCAATAGCGTCGGGGTGGGTGGGGACTTCGCGCCAACACAAGAGGCGGAGGCCCTGTGCCGCGAGCGCCGACTCGGCCAGAGCCATGCACTGCTCGGCTGTGTCCGGCTGAAAGAAGAAAACGCCGACGGCTAGTTGATCGGGATTGACGGAATGGCCGGTGAGCCGTTCAGCCTCACGGGCGAAGAGGTTGCGGGGAAGAGGGGTGAGCACGCCTGCCCCGTCGCCAGTGCGCGCGTCGGCAGACAATGCGCCCCGGTGTTGAAGGTTGTTCAGCGCCTCAAGGGCTTGAAGCAGAAGAGCGTGGCTTGGGCGGCCATGCTGGTCGGCCACAAAGCCGATGCCGCAACCGCCGCGATCAAAACGAGGGGCGTAGGGAGAGAGAGAGGAATTAGAGAATGAAGGGTGAGGCAAGGGGTTGCTCCGTTCCGCCGGGATTTCTCTAGCAGTTTACGGAGCGGACCGCACTCTGTCGTCACCGAAGCGGGCCATTTCCCTTGCTCACCCGTTTGGGGTATTGGGTGAATAGTCGCTTTACAAACCGGCCAAAACCTTGCGCGTCACTTCCTTCGTCGTCGCCTGACCACCCAGGTCTTTTGTCATGACTCCGGCCACCAGGGTTGCCATGACCGCCCTCCTGACCCGATCCGCCGCCTCGACGTGGCCGAGGTGATCCAACAACATCCCCGCCGACAGAATCGCCCCGATGGGGTTGGCAACGCCTTGCCCGGCAATATCCGGCGCGGAGCCGTGAACCGGCTCAAACACCGCAACGCGCGCGCCCACGTTCGCCGAAGGCGCAACCCCCAGGCCGCCCATCAGCGCGCTCGCCTCATCCGAGAGAATGTCGCCAAACAAGTTGGTCGTCACGATCACTTCAAAGTTCTCCGGGTCGCGCATCAGCCGCATCGCCATGGCGTCCACCAGCATTTCGCTCACCTTCACTTCCGGGAATTCCGCCGCTACCCTCAGGCAACACTCGCGAAACAGGCCGTCGGTCAGCTTGAGCACGTTAGCCTTGTGGACAATTGTCACTTGGGATTTTTTCTTCCTCGCCAGTTCAAACGCGGCCCGCGCGATTCGTTCCGACCCGCGCACGGTGACGACTCTTTCGGCAATCGCCGTGTCTCCCTCGCGGCGTTCGCGCCCGGCGTACAGCCCCTCGGTGTTCTCGCGGACGATGAGCAGATTGACGTTGGGCCGGGAAAATTTTCCGGGGAGCGAGAAGGTAGGGCGCAGGTTGGCGTACAAATCGAAAGTCTTCCGCAGAGCCAGGATCGGACTGCGATAGCCGGGCACGCTGGTGGAAGGGGAGGAAGTCGCCCCGAACAGTGCGACGCCGGCCGCTTCCACCTCGGCCAGCGTTTCGTCGGGGATGGCGTTGCCTGTTTTTTGAAAGTGCTCAAAGCCCGCCTGCGCTTCGACGAATTTGAACCCCAGGCCAAGCGCCGCCAGCACCTCCGCCGCCGCCGGAATCACTTCTTTCCCAACGCCGTCGCCGGGGATGAGGACAATCGTTTTGTTCATCTGACTCCAGAGATTATACACTCACGAGAATCCCAGACTTCCGAAGTCTTTAAGACTTCGGAAGTCTCGGGTCGCGGTAAGATACAGTCAGTGAGGGGAGTCAAACCAATGACAACCATTGACCAGACTATCCGAAGAAAGTGTTTCGTTCACTCATTCACGGGCCGGCCGGAACCTTGCCCGAACTGCGGCGCGGCGTTGAAGCAAGAACGCGCGACGTACATGATCGCCACCCGGCAGGGGAGGCGTATCGCCGACAGCTTTGTGCTGGGCGGAGACTTTGGCTGGTTTTGTCCCGCCTGCCCGACGATAGTGATCAACGGCGACCGGGTGAGCGAGATGCTGGGCTTTGGCAAACAGGGTTGGAATATCGGCTCGGAATGGGCCCCGCTGGGCCTGGTAGATTTGGACGCCGTGCCGGAGTCAAAGCGGCATTTGCCCCTCGGCACTGACGATAATCCATATCCGCTGGTGGAATTTATCCATTCCGACGGCGCGCCCGGGGGGCCGCCTGCCTTGCCAGGGCGGGCTAAGGAGAAACACAAGCCGAACAAAAAGGAACGACTGCGGGCCAAAAAAGCGCGGCGGCGGTGATAGGCGCGTTCCCTAATCCGTCATCCGCACATCCGCCGTGCCACTCAGCCCAAGTTTCTGCCGCAGGTGCGGCACCAGGCCGCCCGCTTCGATGATGCTCAGGGCAGTGGAGGATAAAGGCGGGAATGTGTACTCTCGCCCGCGCGAAGCGAGACGGATCAGACTGCCGGCCAGGTCAATCTCCATCATGTCTCCAACCTGCGCCGCGTCCACGGCCTCCGGGCAGGTGATAAGCAACAGGCCTTGATTGATGCCGTTGCGAAAGTAGATGCGGGCGAACGATTTGGCGACGACGGCGGCAATGCCTTTGTACTTCAGGCAGGTGACGGCCTGCTCGCGCGAGCTGCCGTTGCCCCAGTTGCGCCCGGCGACGACGATGTCGCCCGGCCGGGCCTGCGCCGCAAAACCTGGATCGAGGTCTTCCAGCGCGTGCGCCGCGATCTCATCTGGTTCGCGCAAGGTGTAGGTATGCTTGCCGGGGAAGATCACGTCGGTATTCACCCCGTCGCCGTATTTCCAGACTCTGCCAATAATTGTTGATTGAGTCACACCCACACCCCCAAACTCACAACTCTCTCGGATCGGTAATCACGCCCGTCACCGCGCTCGCCGCTACCACCGCCGGGCTGGCCAGATAAATTTCCGCCTCAGGCTGTCCCATGCGGCCCTTGAAGTTGCGGTTGGCCGTCGAGAGGCAGACTTCGCCCGGGGCCAGCACGCCCATGTGGTTGCCCATGCACGGCCCACAGCCCGGCGTGCCGAACACCGCGCCTGCCTCCATCAGCGTCTGAACGTGGCCCAGGCGAATCGCATCGGCATAAACTTCAGAGGAGGCCGGGACGACGAGCAGGCGGGTGCCCGGAGCAACTTTCCTGCCCCTCACGATTTCTGCCGCCGCCGCGAGGTCTTCCACGCGCCCGTTGGTGCAAGTCCCGATGAAGGCCTGATGGATGCGCGTTCCCCGGACGGCGGAAAGGGGTTGGGTTGAGTCAACGGTGTGGGGGCAAGAGACGGTGAGACTGATGGCTGAGGCGTCAAAGGTATGAACGGCGGCGTAAACTGCGTCGGGGTCCGGATACAGAGCCAATTCTTTGATAGTTGATTTCTGATCGTTGATGGCTGACCGAGCGTCCGCGTTACGCAATACGGAATACGCAACACGTCTGAGCCGCCTCTCGGCCAGATACTCAAACACTTTTTCGTCCGGGGCAAGGTAGGCATTCTTCGCCCCAAACTCGGCCATCATATTGGGGATAACCATGCGGCTCTCCAGACTCATCTGTTCGATGGCCGGGCCGGAGAGTTCGACCGACATGTACAACCCGCCCTCTGCGCCGAGTTGGCCGATGATATGCAGGGACAGGTCTTTGGCGGTGATGCCCCGGCCCAGTTCGCCGGTGACCACAATCTTCATGCTCTCCGGCACGCGCAACCAGAGTTCGCCGGTCGCCCACAGGGCGGCCACTTCGGTACGGCCCACGCCCGCGCCAAACGCCCCCAGCCAGCCGAAGTGCGCCGTGTGCGAGTCCGATCCCAGGATGAGTTGGCCGGGCAGGATCAACGCTTCTTCACTGAAGACCTGATGACAAATGCCGCGCCCGACTTCAAAGAAATGCTTGATGCCCTGCTCTTTGACGAAGGCTCGCACTTCGGCGTGGTTCTGAGCGTGTTTGGTAGTGGGCGCTGGCACGGCGTGGTCGAGGGTGATCGCCATTCGGTCGGGGATAGCCACGCGCTCCAGCCCGATAGAGCGAAAGATTTTGGCGATGGCCGCCGTGTTGTCGTGCGAGAGGACAATGTCGGGGCGGGCGTCCACCACTTGCCCGGCGACGGCGTGGGACAGCCCGGCGGCGCGGGCCAGAGCTTTTTCGGCAAACGTGTATCCCATCAGTGAACGTCCTTCGAGCGCCCGTTGAGTGGGACGCCCGCCACCCCGGCCTCGCGCTCACCCTCAGGCGAGTCGAGTCGTTGGATGATCTGGCTACGCGCTGTCTCCGGCAGTTGCAAACGGGCCAGGCCGAATTGATTCTCAGCAATACCGATCAACACCTGTTCGGGCGAAATGTCGGGCGCAAGTTGATAGACGCGCTCCTTGAAGACGACGGCGATCTCTTTGGCGACGGCCTCATCAAGTTGGTAGTAGCGAATCTCTTTGAGAAAGTAATGGATGATGTTCCAGCCGGAGAGCGGGCCAAGCAGAATCTCGGACGCGCTCACCCCGAAGACATCAAGCGGATGCGCCTCGTAAGCCGACGAATCACGCAAGACCGCGTTTTGATGCACGCCCGCGGTGTGCGTTCGGTTGGTGAGGCTCACCGGCTCTTTGGATGGGACAAGCTTCTTGAGCTTGTCGGCGACCAGAACGTTGAGCGGATAAGAGCCGCGCAGGTGATAGCCTTCGAGCTTGTCGTAGTCGCGATCAATATACAAGTTGAACAGCAGGGCGGTGAGCGAGGTGATGCCCGACCGCTCGCCGAAGCCGAGGACGGTGGTGTTGAGGTAACGCGCGCCATGACCGACGGCGGCGAGGGCATTGATCAAAGCAAAGCCCCGGTCGTCGTGAAAATGGCCCTCGAACTCCATCTGCGGGTAACGGGTTTGCAGGGCCTCGACGCGCTGGGCAACGCTGGCCGGAGTGGCAACCCCGACCGTGTCCGGGAGTCCCAGGCGATCCACGAGCGGCGCAATTTCATCGTACACGCGGAAGAGGTCGGCTTCACGGGTGCGGAAGGCGTCTTCGCCCGAGAAGCGCAGGATGAGATGGGGATAACAGCGGCGCACGTCTTCGATCAGCGTCCGGGCTTCAGTAGCAATGGACTTAAGATCGCGCCCATGATTGAAGGCCTGCGACTCGGCTGAAGTACCGATGTAGAAGTTCAGGCCGTCGGCTCCGGCCTGGATTGCGGATTCCACATCGCGCGGATGACAGCGGACGTGGGCAAGCAGGAAGGTGTAGCCCTTCTGGGTAATGAGCGCATCGCGCGCGGCCTTGAGCGCCGCGAAATCGTCCCGCTCCTGGGCGCTGACGACCGGGGCGAACAACTCGACAAATTTGACTCCGTAAGTAATCAACGCGCTCAGAATTTCTTCCTTGTCGGCGCGGGTGAAAAAATATTTATAGTGATCGTGCAGAAGAGAGGTCTGCTGTCCCTCGCGCAGCGTGGTATCAATAATTTCCAGCGGGCGAGGCCGGTATTGGGCGAACCGGGCCGGTTCGAGTGTCATCGGGTGCTTTCTCCTATAAATCCGTCGCGCAGGGCCGCCGCCACTGCCGCCGCCCGGTTGCTCACGTTCAGCTTTTGCAGGATGTGGTCAACGTGCTTCTTGACGGTGTTGGGCGTGATGAGCAACGCCTCCGCAATTTGGCGATTGGTGCAACCCCGGGTGAGCAGGGCTAACACTTCGCGCTCGCGCTCGGTCAATTCGTCCGCGAAATGTGGCGCGGATTTGACTTCTCCTTCAGACAGGCTGGCTGTTGCCACAGCTTCGGCGACCAAGCGGGCAAAGGTGTGGCGGTTGAACAACTCTTTCTCCACGAAAGCGAACGCGCCGAATTCTTCGTAAGCCCGATCAATGTCTTCCGGCGCTCCCAGGGCGCTCACCACAATGGCCGGCACGCCCCGCTGACGCGCCGCCCGCAAAAAAGAGAAACCGTCTTTGTTTTCCTGCCGCTCCGCCGAACTGGCCAGGTGCAAATCTACAATCGCCAGCTTGAACATTGCCCGCTGTAACCAGCCACGCGCTTCGCCGTAGCTCTCGGCAAAGCGGCATACATAGCCGGCCTCGATCAGAATTCCTTCGTAGAGGACGCGCCAGCGCGCGTCGTCTTCGACCACCAGAGCATAAAGATGTTCGATGATCTCCATACTCATTCACCTCGCGGCGCGGGCGGGAGCCGGATGACAAAGGTGCAACCGCCACTTCCTCCCGCACCTTCCTCCGCCGTCAAGTTCGCCGAATGGGGCGAGTCGGCCAGGGCAATACTGCCGCCGCAACGTTGCACCCACGATTTGACCCACCACAACCCAAAGCCCAGTTTGTTGATGGAGCGCTTGGTCGAAAAGTCGGGGTCGAATATTTTTCCCCGCGTCGCCGGCGGCACCCCCGGCCCGTCGTCGGCCACGGTGATCTCCACCCACTGCCGGTCACGGTCAAACGAATCGGCGACGATGCGCCCGCTCACCCTGATCTGCCCGGAACGATCGGCGAAGGCATCCATTGCGTTTTCGATCAAATTGAACAAGACCAATCGCAGTTGCTCCTCGCCGGCCCACACCGGCGGCAAGGAGTCCAACCCCGAGGCCGAAAGACGAATGTGGGGCGGCAGGTCCAACCAGGCAACTGCCGTCCGGTAACAGGCGGCCACGGCGATGGGCCGCAGATGGAGCGGGCGCAAATAAGTCATCGTCTCGCGGGCGGCTTCCATCGCGGCCCGGGCGCTGTCTTCGATGTCACGCAACGTCGCTTCCAGGTACGGATCGGCAAGGATGGCCGGGCGCTTGTCGGCGATGTCCTGCACCTGCACCGGGATCAGGCCAACCCGGTTGTTGACGCGGTGCAGAAGGTTGGCGGCCACGTCGCCCAGCACGGCGAACGTCTCGGCGACGGCTTGCCTTTCCTCGGCCAGCTTCACCTGGGCCAGCGCCTCGGCCTGCTGAAGCGCGGCGGCGGCGTGATTGGCCAGGCAAGTCAACAAGCGCACGTCCCAATCCGAAAAGGCACGTGGCCCGGTTGTGTAGACTCCGAAAGCGCCGCGCGGCGTGCCGTTGCGCGCGACCAGCGGCGCGATGAGCGCCGAAGTCCAGCCCATTTGCCGCGCCAACTCCGGGCGCAGGACGCGAGCATCTGAATGCAGATCGCCGCTGATGACCGGGCGGCGGGTGAGCACGGCGGCGCCCAATAAACTGCTCTGCACCGGCACCTGGTAACTGGGTGGAAAGTCCCCGTTAGACGCTCGCAGAGTCAACACCTTTGGCTCGCCATCCGACACCTCCCAGATCGCAGAATGCGGCACGTTGAGCAGGTCGCAAGCGCGCTCGATCAACAGGGTGAAGGTTTCGTCCGGCGAGCGGATGAGCAACTGCTCGGTCACTGCTTCGATGGCCGCCAGCAGTTTGGCTTCCTGAATGGCGATGACGGCCTGGGTGGCGAGTGATTCAAGCACCCGTTGATCCTCGGCGTCGAATGCGCCCGGGCGCGGGCTTTCGAGGTTCAATACACCTTCCAGGCCGCCGCCCGGCCCCAACAATGGCACGGCCAGTTCAGAGCGCATCTCGCGCAGTGGATGCAGAGGGCGGTAGATTTCGGCCCAGGGCGGTTCGCGCAAGTCGGCGATCCGTATCGGTCGGCGATGTTGGGCCACCCAACCCATCACACTACTGCGTTCGCTTACTTCCAGGCCTTCGCCCTCGGACGGGAAACCTGCGGAGGGAGAAGGGCGGCCAAAGGCCGGGCTGGGCGCAATCGCGCTCAGGCGCAGGAGGCCGGCGCGTTTGTCCAGCAACCGGAACGAGCCGTGTTCGGCACCGATCAGGTCGAGTGCGGTGTTGAGAATTTCGCGCAACGTATCATCCAGATTCAAGCGGGAGCTGAGCAGATGTCCGGCGCGCTGGAGGCGTTCGAGCTCGTCCACCTTGCGTTGCAGAGCGCGGTTCATGCCCTCAAACTGGCGCGTGTTGTAAATGGCGACGGCGGCCAAATGGACAAAGGTATCCAACAGCAACAACTCTTCGTCGGCGAAGCGGCGGTCAGAACGTAGATCAATGTACAACGCGCCGACCGGTTGTCCGTTTGAGAGGGTGGAAGGCGATGCCGTTCTCTTCATACGACAACACCCGCGAGCGGCGGGAGAGGGCCGTTGCGCCCGCGCCGTCCGGTCGTGGCGCGTCGCCGAGAAGCGGCGACTCGCCTTCCCCGGCAGAGACGCGCGAGTTCGGATCGAACGCTCCACGAGCGGCATCGTAGGTGTAAATCACCGCCGTCGGGCAATCCGCCGGATCAAGACCGATCAGACGAGCGGCGGTTTGGGCGATGAGTTGGAGAGCCTCAGGCAAAGAGGTTTCGGGGCCAAGACGGTTGATCGTCGTGCCGGCGTCGCGCAAGATACCTAGCGCCGTCGGCCAGTCCGGGGCAGTGAGCGGCATGGCCGCCGTCGAGGTTTCGGATAAGCAAAGCATTGGCAATCAGCGTTTGAAGCAAATAATGAAAAGCCCCCAACCTTCCGCGCCGATGAAAGGTCGAGGGCTTCGCGGCCCAAGTCAATATCTCACACTCCAGGCTGAGATAATACAGTCTAGCCCAGATCAAAACAGTTCGTCAATTCATGTTTTGCCAGATAGTTGCGCCCGAATTCTGAGGCGAAGTGTACAAAGCTCTCGCGTTGTCTTCTGCCGCAGTCGCCCAAAAGGATGCATCCTGTTCCACCCGGCGCACTCGCCCGAGCAATGGAAGCAGAGCGGCTGGGTCATCACCTTGCTAATGCAAAATCTCAATTAACCTAACAGCCGCAATTAAGATAAATGCGATAAGGAGTGGAACAATGGCAATGCTCAAGGCCCGGCCCAGCTTCCAGGTGCGGCTATCCTTCGCCGCGCTCGTCATTTCCTTTTGGATCAGCATAGCCAGCAATAGCAGGGTGACGACAACGGCCAGAGACCCGGCAAGGGTAGATGAGGTAGCTGTGAAAGTTGTAGTCGTTAACACCGTTGATCTCTCCGGCCAATCGCTCGGCGCGCGGCTTGCGCTAGCAGTGTAGCCCCCGCTATCTTTCATGTCAAGCACCGGCGCTGGAATTTATGTTACTTTTCCTAACTATTCCCTCCAAAAACCAACTGACATCATCATTATGCTGACATATACTAACGCCAGACTAAGAAGTAAATATAGAACCTGTCAACTTAAAAACTTGATAAAGGCAAACCCGGCGAAAGCCGGGGGCGCAAAGCTATGGGTCTACAGCCGCCTGAGTCGGCCATGACCGCCAGGCCGCCGAAGTTTTTATTATAGGCCCTCGCATTCCTAATTTAGCTTCAACGAGCCTGGATTTACCAGGCTCGTTTTATTTTGCCGGAAGGCAAGGCGCAACCCAACATTTTGGAAAGCTCCGGTCACTGGAGCGCTACTTTGCAAAGGAGAACATATGGCCGCCAATAAATCCATTTTGCCGGCAAACCATCCCAGAGTGGTGACCCTCATCCCCGCCTTCAACGAAGAGCGCTTCATTGGCGACATGGTGCTCAAGGCCGGTGATTTTGCGGACGTGGTGATCGTCGTTGACGACGGGTCGAGCGACGCCACCGCCGAAATCGCGCGCGCCGCCGGGGCCATCGTCGTCAGGCACGAGCGCAATCAGGGCAAAGGCGCGGCGCTCAACACCGGCTTCCGCAAGGCGCGCGAGCTTGAGCCAGCCGTCGTCGTCACTATAGACGGCGACGGCCAGCACCTGCCAGAGGAAATGCCGAAAGTGGCCGCCCCGGTGTTCAAGGGTGAAGCCGACATCGTCATCGGCTCACGCTATCTGGAGAAGCGCAACGAGGTGCCTCTGATCCGCATCCTGGGCCATCTGCTCTTCAATTTCCTCACCAATGCAGTGTCCGGCACTTCGATCACTGACTCTCAGAGCGGGTTCCGGGCTTTCTCTCCCCGCGCACTCCAAACAATCTCATTTCAATCAAGCGGCTTCGCGGTGGAGTCCGAGATGCAATTTCTGGCCCGTGATTACGATTTGAGGCTGGGTGAAGTGCCGATCACCGTTCGCTATCAGGGCAGGCCGAAGCGAAACGTATTTATCCACGGGCTGGCCGTGTTAAGCGAGATGTTGCGGCTGGTCGGCCAGCGCCAGCGGCGTTTTGGCTTTGCTCAGCCGCCTCGGCCTCCACTCGAACGGCGGCCTCTTGCTGGAACTTCCTCGCCATAGGAAAGGGAGCTGGATATGACAACCCTCAATTCGGTACTAACCCGGAACAAAGCGCCCACCCTGCTTGCCTGGCGAGTCGCCCCTCACGCAAGCGTCATCATCGTCAATTACAACAGCGGGGCAAAACTATCCGCCTGCCTGGCCTCCATTCTGGAAACTGTCGGCCCGGAGTGTGAAGTTGTTGTAGTGGACAACGCTTCCGGCGACGGAAGCGCTGATGTTATGGAGCGCGATTTTCCTCAGGTGACGCTGATCCGCTCCCGAACCAACGTCGGCTTTGGCGGCGGCAACAACATCGGCGCAAGCTGGGCGAAAGGCGAATACCTCATATTTCTCAACCCGGACACCGTCGCAGAAGCAGGCTGGCTGGAAGCCATGCTGGCCCCGTTTGAAAACGATCTGCAGATCGGGTTGGTAACATCGAAAATTGTGCTTACGGATCAACCCGACCGGATCAACACCTGTGGCAACGCCATTCACCTGACGGGCCTGACTCTGTGCCGGGGCCTCGGCCTGCCGCGTGAAACCTTCGACAAATCCGAAGCCGTCAACGCCGTTTCGGGCGCGGCCTTTGCCATTCGGCGGGAAACGTTCGCCGCCCTCGGCGGGTTTGACGAAGACTTCTTCCTTTACATGGAAGACACCGATCTCTCGTGGCGCGCCCGGCTGGCTGGCTGGCGAAACTGGTACACGCCAGACAGCGTCATCCGCCACAGCTACACACTGAAGATCACCCCGCTCAAAGTGTTCTTCCAGGAGCGCAACCGCTACTTGATGCTCCTGAAGAACCTGCGCTGGCCCACGTTGTTCGCGCTTCTGCCCGCGCTCCTGCTGGCCGAAGTGATCACCTGGGGATTTGTGTTGCTGGCTGATCGGCGCAACATCAAAAATAAATTGCTGGCCTATCAGTGGCTCGGCGCGAATTGGCAACACATCCTGAGAAAACGGCAGACCACTCAGAAACTTCGCAAAGTCTCCGACCGGGCAATTCTGCGCCAGGCGGGTTTCACAATTGATTTTGCCCAGGCCGCGAAAGGCCCGGTGGCGTTGGTGGCGAAATTGACCTTCGGCCCGCTATTCGCTCTGTTGAAAGCGGCGACGCTGGCTGTCGTGTGGTGGTAGAAAGGAAATCAGATCGTGAAAATCGGGTTGGTCTGTTCTCACGGCGGGCATCTGACGGAGATGCTGGAGTTGCGAGAGGCCTTTGCCGGGCATGGCGTTTTCTACGTCACTTATGTTTCTGAGCGGGCGGAGACTCTGGCCCAGCAGGAACAAGTCTATCAGCTTCAGAATATCGGCGTCAGCCCGTGGCGGCTGCTCCGGGCGACATGGATCGCCATCCGTATCTTCCACCGTGAGCGCCCCGATCTGCTGGTCAGCACCGGCTCCGAAATTGCGCTACCATTCTTTTATCTGGCGTGGCTGTTGGGGATCAAGACGATCTTCGTCGAGAGTGTGTGCCGCCTCAGCACGCCTTCGCAAACGGGGCGGCTGGTTTACCCCATCGCCACCGAATTTTTTGTGCAGTGGCCGGCGTTGGCTCCAGTGTACGGCCCGAAAGCGCGGTTCGCAGGAGGCTTGCTATGATTTTCGTCACCGTCGGCACACACTCGATCGGATTCCTGCGATTGGTAAAGGCCATGGATGAATTGGCCGGGACCGCCGGGGAAACGGTGATGATACAACTCGGCTCGACAGTTTACACTCCCGCCCACGCCGACGTTTTCTCGTTTGCGCCGCAGAGCGAGATGGAGCATTGGTATGAGACGGCCAGCGTCATCGTCTCGCACGCCGGGGCCGGTTCAATTCTGTTGGCGCAAAAATATGGCAAGCCTCTGGTGCTGGCGCCGCGCCTGAAGAAATATGGCGAAATCATTGACGATCATCAGCTTGAACTGGCGGCGGCCTTGCAGGAATCCGGGCGAGCGGTTATGGTAAAGGATATGGATCAATTGGCGGCGGCGATTAATCAGGCGCGGCAGCTCAAAGTCGTTGCTTCTTCTAACAAGAGCCAATTGATAACGGCGCTCAAGGCCCAGTTGGATCAAATGGAAGTGGAGCAGGCGCTGATGATCTTGAATACTTCGTGAACATTTGCCTGATTGCATCCACGCCGGTGCCGCCCCAAGAAGGCATTGGGCATTACGTTTGGAATTTGTCCCGTTTCCTGTTGCGGCAAGGGCATACCGTCCAGATCATCACCCGGGGCAGTTGGGGCCGAACGCAACGAGAAGAGCGCGAGGGGATCATCATCTGGCGGCCCACCTTCGCGCCCGTCTACCCCTGGCACGTTCATCTGCACAGCCTGTTCGTCAATCAACTCATATCGCGCTCCCTCTCGGACGTTGACGTTTTCCACGCGCACTCGCCCCTGCCGCCTGTTATTAAAACCCGCCGTCCAATCCTGTTGACCGTCCACACGCCGATGCGGGCCGACGCGCGTTCGATCCCGCTTCGCAACGTTCAAGCGCTCCTCGTCAGGTTGCAGGCTCCAGTGAGCTACCGGGTGGAACAGCAGTTGCTCAAGGGGGCAACGCGAGTTGCGGCGGTGGCCCGGAGCGTGGCCAGCGAATTGGCCGAATATGGACTGAAACCCGAAACGGTGGCCGTGCTGGGCAACGGCGTGGATACGACAATGTTTTCGCCCGCTGAGGTTGAGCAGACCGCCGCGCCTTACGTGTTGGCCGCCGGGCGACTGGGATTACGCAAAGGTTTTGAAGACCTGATCGAGTGCGCCCGAATCGTGACTGAGCAAATTTCAGATGTTCGCTTCTTGATTGCCGGAAGCGGCCCGCTCGAACAATCACTGCGAACCCAAATTGAGAAAGCCGGGTTGAGTGGCCGGGTTGAACTGCTCGGCCACATCGCCGACCGGCAACGGATGGCGGCGCTGTACCGGGGGGCGGCGGTCTTTGTTCATCCGGCGCATTACGAAGGACTGCCCACCGTGTTGCTGGAAGCGATGGCCTGTGGCCGCCCGGTGGTTGCCACCGCCGTGAGCGGCGCGCTCGATGTCGTCGAGCCGGAAGAAAACGGATTGCTGACTCCGCCCAAAGACCCGGCGGCGCTGGCCGGGACTGTCGCCCGTTTGCTGGCCGACCCGGCATTAGGCCAACGTTTGGGCCGCGCCGCCCGGCAGACGATTGAAGCGCGGTATTCGTGGGAGAAGGTCGGCGGGCGTTATCTGCAAATTTATCGGCAGTTGCTCGGGGCGGGTTAGGATGAAGGTCTGTATAGTCGCCGCCGGGTTGACGGCGGCTCGATGGCGACTGCAACCCTGGCGATATTTGATCGAGACGGCGCGTGGCCTCGGCCAGTCGGGGCATTTGGTGACGATCCTCTCCACCTCAGAAGACGGCGGCCCCGTCGAAGAGTCACTGGCGGGCGTTAATATCCACCGCCTGCCCGATGTTCGCCCGGTGTGGTGGCAAGCCAATCCTGCTCTCGCAAATGCCATTCGCCGGCTTGAGCCGGAGTTGTTGATCTGGCATCTCGGCCTGACGAGTTTTTTTCATTTTGATATTGCAGGCCGATTCTCTGCGCCCTCCATTGGCGTCTTCACCAGCCCGGTTTATGATCTCCGGGAATTGTTGCGCCCCGGCCTGCCATCGCTGGTTGCGGAGAAGGAACTCTCCATCGCCCATTTTGTGGGGCGGCTCGTGCCGGGCATCGCCATCCGTCGGAGCGCACAAAGCGGTTTGCGCCGCCTGGTCACGTTGAGCGAAACTGCCAGGCAACGGTTGATCGGGCGAGGGGCGCCGGCGAATCACGTTGCCTGTATCCCGCCCGGCCTTGAGGCCGAATGGCAAGAATCGTTTCCGGCAGATCAACTGCCAGCGGCGCGGCAACAGTTGGGCTTTGCGCCGGATGATGTAGTGGTGGCATACGCCGGAGCGCCAATGCGGTTGCGAGGAATTGATGCGCTGGTCAGGGCAGTGGCGCGGGCGCGAGAGAACGCGCCCCGGCTCAAACTGTTGATCCTCTCGCGCCGTCACAATGAGGAGATGGCGGCGGCAGAGTTGCGCGTCCGGAACTTGATCGCTCAACAAGGGTTGCTTCAAGTTGCAACCGTCGTCTCCGGTTTCCTAGATCGTTCAAGCGTCAAATGTTATCTGGCCGCTTCAGATATCGTGGCCCTGCCGTTTGAGTTGGTGCCGTCCGACATGCCCTTGAGCGTTTTGGAAGCGCTGGCCCTGGGCAAACCGGTGGTGACGACGACGGCGGCTTGCCTGCCGGAGATGGTTCCGGCGGATTGCGGCGTTTGTGTGCCGCCGGCAGATGTTGCGGCGCTGGCAAATGCGTTGGTGTCTCTGGCGACGAATCGTGAGCGGCGGGAACAAATGGCCGCGTGGGCGCGGGCGTTCGGGGCGCAGTGGCCGAGCTGGGAGCAGGTAGGTTCGCGGTGGGCGTATCTTCTGCAACAGTTATGAATGAAGGCTGGCCGCACTTTATTTACCTCACCGGTTGCGATGGCACGGGCAAATCCACGCAGGCCAAAGCATTGCTGGCGCGCCTCACTGCCTCGGACGTCAAGCCCCGGCATTTATGGCTGCGCTTTCCATTCCTGTTGAGCTTGCCGGTGTTGTTGTATGCCCGCTGGCGCGGACACAGTTGGTATGAAGACGCGGGCGGCGTCCGGCATGGCTACTGGGATTTTCGCAATTCGCGGCTGTTGCGTTTAACGTTGCCCTGGCTGTTGTTGATTGATGCGACGCTGGCGGCGGTGATCAATATCTATTTGCCGCTCTGGTTAGGCAAGACGATTGTGTGCGAACGGTTTGTGTTGGACATGCTTGCCGATCTGGCAGTGGCGTTTGACGATCCCGGGTTGAGCCGCCGTTTGCCGGGGAAACTTTATCCACGCCTCCTCCCGACGGGCGCGGCGATTGTGGCTCTGGATTTGGATGCGGCCACTATCCGCGAGCGGCGGCCAGACCTGCGAACGGATCGCCGGTTGGAAACCCGGCTGGAAGTGTATCGGCAATTGGCCGCCGATCTTGGTATGCCTGTCATTCGCAGTGATCAACTTTTGGAAGAAGTGAGCGAACAGATCCGACAAGTTGTCATGCGCGTTTCCGGTAACAAGAGAAAATCATACGCGGTTTCCAGATCGCCTTGGCTCCAACCTTTATTGAGCAATCCAGTTGTG
Organism: Chloroflexota bacterium; assembly: GCA_016197225.1. NCBI lineage: Bacteria > Bacillati > Chloroflexota > Chloroflexota bacterium. The sequence goes on along the minus strand of JACPWC010000057.1, from coordinate 63,861 downwards.
GCGCTGAGTGTTCACTGGGTCTTTCAGGGCATGACGTACATGGATCGCACCGAGCGGCTTTTCAAGCTGGGGATTGATTTGCTATTGGCCGTTGCCTTGTTCCCGATCATGTTGGGGTGGAGCGGGCGCTGGCCGTGGGCGTGCGTTCTGGCCGTCGGCCTGGCGCACACGTTCAACTTTTTGTTGAACGGGCAACCCTGGGTCGTCCTCAAACACTTTGGCCGGGTGCGGCACAGCCGCGAGGAGTTCGAAGACTACATCGCCGCTTTGACTGCGCGGGCGCAAGCCGAACTCAGCATCGCCTACCTGGCCGTGTACGGCAGTCCGGCGCGGGGCAAATGGACTCCGGCCTCGGATTTGGATGTAAGGCTGGTTCGCCAACCCGGCGTGATGAATGCACTGCGCGCCTGTCTGTTGGTCTTGCGCGAACGGACGCGGGCCACCTTTCGACGCTTCCCGCTCGACATCTACGTTCTGGACAGCAGAGCCGGCCTGAGCAAATTGCGTCCCGACGAGCCGCCGCGAGTCCTGATCAACCGCCTGAACATTTCATGAGTTCTTCAATGCTCACCTTTGTGCAAGCTTGGTATCGCCGGATTCGGAGCGACCATTTGATCGCCGGTTCTTCGTATCTCGCCGCCAACACTTTTGCCGTGACGGGATTGGGGGTGCTGTTCTGGTGGAGCGCGGCTCGCCTGTATCCGCCCGAAAGCATCGGTCTGGCGGTCGTGGCGATCTCCACTGTTCAATTGATCACGACGGCGGCGCAGATGGGGCTGGGCTACGGAGTGATCCGATTCCTGCCGGAGGCCGGAGCCGAGGCGGCGATGTTGTTGAACTCGGTCCTGACCGTCGCCGGCGGGTTGGCCTTGACTCTGGCGGCGCTCGCCCTCGTCGCCGGGCCGCATCTCTCGCCAGAGCTGGGGCGGCTCTCACAGTCTGGCGGCTATGGAGTCATGTTCATCCTGATGACGGTGTCGCTGGCCCTGTTTCAGTTGCTCGATCAAATGCTGACCGCCCTTCGCGCCAGCCGCGTTCTGCTCTGGAAAAATATGTTGACCGGACTCGGGCGGGTCGGGCTGTTGGCGTTGGCCTCGGTTCGGCCCTCGCCGACGATGGTGATGATAGCCTTTGCCCTGCCTCTGGTTTTGGCGGTTGCGGCGACGACCCTTCTCGTCCTGCCCCGGCAGATCGCCGGCTACGCCCCCCGCCCCGCTTTTCACGTAGCGCGATTGCGGCAGGTGAGCGGGTATTCGGCCAACAGCTACGCGGGCAACCTACTGCACGATCTTCCTTATCAAGCGTTGCCCCACCTGATCGCCAATCAACTTGGCGCGGCGAGCGCCGCCTACTTTTACATCGCCTGGAACATCTTCAGTATGTTGACGACCGTTTCGGCTTCGGTCTCGCTGTCGCTTTTTGTGGAGGGATCGCGCGAGGCGGGCCGGTTGGCGCAGTTGCGAACACGGGCATTGGGTGTAGCATTGGGAATTACGGCGGCGATGGCCCTGGCCGTGATGGTGGCCGCCGATTTGTTGTTGGGCATTTTCGGCCCGGCTTATGCCGCCGGCGGCGCGGCGGCGTTGCGGTGGCTGGCCGTCGCCACCCTGCCGGCGGCGCTGGTGTACTTGTTGACGGCAACGCAACGCATTCGCAAACAGCTAGGCTCGATCAACATCGCCTTTGGCTTGATCGCGCTGGTGAGTCTACTGCTGGCCCAACTAAGTCTTCAGCGCGGGCTGTTCATGGTGGGCATTGTGTGGGGAGTTGCCCAATCGGCGGCGGCGGCCTATTTGCTTCTGATTAGAAAACGGCAAACCGGATCATGACCCAAACTCTCAAGCAGGCGGTGATCGCCCATCCGATGGACTCGTTTCACCCGGCCAGCGGCGGTGGCATTCGCTACCTGATGAATTTGTTGCGGGTCCTGCTCGATCATGGCTGGGGTGTCACCGCGATCGGAGCGCAAGCCGGAGCGCCCAACCCCGCCGCTTCGTGGACTCACATTGCCATCAGCCACGAGGCCGCCCACTGGACAGGATGGGCGGGCTATTTGCTAAACCTCTATTTGCGCTTACCCTTCCTACAAATTCCGGCGGACGCCGTTGTCGTCACCCACCGCATGGATTGCATGTTGGCCTTTGTGCTGTTTAAGCCCGGCCAGCCCAAAGTCATGATCAGCGCGACTCCCGCCCACTTTTTGCGTTTGAGTTTTCCGAACTTGTTTGCGTTGTTTGGCTGGCTATACCGGCTGGCCGAACGCATTTGCGTCAACGGCTGTGACGCGATTGTGCCGGTGGACCCGGCGACGCGCCTGTACTACACCCGGCGCTATCCTCAGGCGCGCCTCACCGCCTGCGTGCCATCGGCGGTTGATCTTAGCCACATGCATCGCTTGCGCCAGAGCGAAGCGCGGGCGGCCCTCAACCTGCCTCCCGAAGCTCGCCTTGTTTTATTCATGGGCCGGTTGGCCCCCGTCAAAAACATTCCTCTTCTCTTGCGCGCCTTCGCCCTCGTAGCCCAAAAAGTGCCTGAGGCCCGGCTCTGGCTTGCCGGCCACGGAGAAAGCGGGGCGATGCTAAAATCGCTGGCGGCCCAATGCAGCGACCGGATCACGTTCGTCGGCGAAGTTCTGCCGGATCAAGTTGCCCACTATTACGCGGCGGCGGACGTGCTGGCCCTGTGTTCGCTCGAAGAGGGAAGCCCGACGGTGATCAAAGAGGCGTTGGCTTGCGGCACGCCGGTCGTGAGCACCGACATCGGCGATGCGCGGCAGGTGCTCTCCGCTTCGCCGGAGATGGGGCGCATCGTGCCTGCCGCCGAAGAAGCGCTGGCTGAAGCTCTCATTGACTTCATCACCCGTGAATCGGACTCTGAGATGGCGCGTGAACGGCGTAGTCAGGCCATGCAGGCCTACAGCGTTGAAGCGACAGGAGCGCAGTTGATTCAAATCTGCGAAGAGGCGCTGGCCCGCCGCCAACCACAAGCGCGCCCGGATGCGGTTCTAAGATGAACGTAAACTCAACCGGGATTGCGCCACGCTTGCCGATACGGGTCTGCCAGAGTTTGTTTGGGATCAGTTTGATCGTTTTGCTGGCTTATCTGATCGCCGTTCGGGCCGGACTGTATTTGCCCGTGAGCCTGTTTTGGGGCGGCAGTGCGCTGGCGATCACGGCGCTGGTCGTGTGGATTTTGATTAGCCACGATGAAGCGCCATCGCTCATCTGGGCCTTGTGGGCAATTATGACTCTGGTCTGGCTGTTCAAAACCATCTTTGCCCCGGCAACCGTCCCCTTTTTCGGTTCGGATGCCTACCACGATTACGCCGCCACGTCCGAGATCGGGCGCTCGGGCTGGTTGGCGCTTTCCCCGTGGAATGAAGGGCTGTCGTTGTGGCCGCATCAAACCAGTTACCCTTTTCTCTCCGCCATCAGCCTGTCACTCACCGGCCCCGTCCAGCTATCGCTGATGACCTGGGCGCGCTGGTCAATGCCCTTCCTCAGTCTAATCTCTCTGCAGTTGGTTTATGCGATCAGCCTGGAAGTCTATCAGTCGAAACGGGTTGCGCTGTTGGGCGCGCTGGGCTTTGGCCTGACGTACATGTACCTCATGTTTCACTCGCTCTACGTGCGCGAGACGCTGGCCTTCGCTCTATTTCTGGCGGCCATCTATTCGATTGTGAAGTCGCAGGAGACGGCGGGGCGTTTTTACCGGCTGGCGGCAATGGCCCTCAGCGTTGGCGTTATTTTTGCGCACCACCTCATGGCGTTGGCGCTGTTGATGTTTGTGCTGTTGGCGCTGGTGGCGCATTACGGGGCGCGCCTCTCCTGGTTGAAAGATCGACTCCATTTCTCCAGCGTGGGCCAGATCAATTTCACCCTGTGGCTCTTCATTTTTGTGGCTCTCTCCATGTACTGGCTTTATCTGCGATACACGCCACTGAGGCTGGCCGAGTCGCTGTTTCAGGACGCCACCGCCGGGCCGGAAGTGGCGGCGCTAAAACTGCCGCAGACGGCGCGCTACACAATTTTGTTGTACCTGCAAATGCTGACCACTGCCCTGTTCGGCCTGCTGGCTCTGGCCGGATCGTTCACTTCCGGCAAAAGCCGGCGAGTCTGGCACACAATCTTTGTGTTGTGGGGCGGGATGATGGGTCTGGGGAGTGTGCTGGTTACACTCGGCAGAGTTCAGGGAACCAGTTCGCTCCCCAGCCGCTTTGAGATTTTGAGCTATGCCTTTTTGTTGCCCGCCGCCGCTTATACGGTGCTGATTTCATTTCAAGGACGGCGGTGGCTGTCGTGGCCGCTGGGGCTGGTGTTCGTCGTCTATGGGCTAAACAGTCTGTATCGCGTGCCTGCCCACCTCTACTCGCAACGCCAACCCGACCTCGCGCAGGGCGAGACGCGCTCTCTGCTGTTGCGGCAGGAATACGATCTGATTCTGCAACTCCGCCCCGAGGCCGACATCTTCGCCGGACTCGGCCTCTACCGCCTGATCCGCCCGCTCACCGGCAACAACCCGGGATGCGCGCACTGCGATCTGGAGCCGGCGATACCGTCGCCCTCGGCCTCCCTGATAGTCGGCGAGCGCGATCAGTATCAGTTCGCTTCCAACATTTCTCTGGAGTCGTTCACGGCTGGCAAGCTAGGCCGCATTTACGATGCGGGCTGGGCCGAAGTTTACGCCCCGCCGTTAAGTGTGTCGCGCGGATTTCAAATGCGCGATCTGCTTTCTGCTTCTGATTCGCTGCCCGTTTTCAACGCCGGCGATCAAGTGTTGCCCTGGCTGTTGGCAACCGGCCAGATCGTTCTTTTGATTCTGTGCGGGGCCGGGCTGACGGTTTTGGCGCGAGCCGACGTTGAAGCCGGGCTTGGCCTGGGTGTCGCGTTAGCGCTTCTGCTTGTCTTTGTGGAATACCTGCTGGCCAATCTGCTGGGCGCGCCTTCGCCCGGGTGGCTGGCACCGCTGACGCTAGCCGGACTGGCCGGGTTGAGCCTGTGGCGTCTTTGGCGGCAGTCGGCGAGCAACAAGATCATGTTGATCATCCTGCTGACGAGTGTGTTGATGTTGGGTTATGGGCCGTTGGCCGATCGGCTATCCAGGCAGGCGGCGGCTGAACCTTATACAGAGTTCTACGTGGAAAGCGTCGCCTCCTGTGACTCGAATATCTGCATCGGCCTGCGCCTGATCAATCACGAAGGGCAGACGACGACCTACCGCGTCCACCGGGTCACAACGCCCATTATCCTGAACGACTCCGAGTCGTGGCAGGGCACTCTGACTCTGCCAGCCGCCTGGACTGACCCGCTCAGAGTTGATTTGCAGAAAGACAGCGGCCCCGGCCCGGAGCAGTCGCTTGTGCTCCGGTTTGCGCCATAATGGATTGCAATATGACGACAGACATTCACGCTTCAATGCAGGTCATCCTTGAAGCCTACTATCGTGACACTCTCGGCCTGCCGGATTGGGAAGCGGCGGTTGCGCGGCGTTTGCAGACCGGGCTGGAGGGGCAAGTCAAGCGATTGGCGAGTTTCGTTGACCTGAGAGGAAAACATATTCTGGATGTGGGATGCGGCTTTGGCGATATGATGCTGAGTCTGCTTGAGGCCGGCGCGGCGCAGGTGACAGGGATTGACCCGGATCAGGCGTGGCTGACGGTTGCGGCGGCAAGAGGCGGTCGTTACTCGAAACGATTCCGGGTCAACCAGGCAGTAGGCGAACAGCTTCCCTTCAGAGACAATAGCTTCGATCTGGTCTGCTCAAATTTTGTCGTCGAGCATGTGGACGATCTGGAACGGGTCGTCGGCGAAATGATCCGGGTGCTGAAGCCAGGCGGCTTGTGCCTGATCAATTGCCCGAATTATCTCTGGCCGATGGAGCCGCATTATCATCTGCCGTGGGCGCCTTACACGCCCAAGTGGATCGGCCAGCAACTGTTGCGCTGTCTGGGGCGCGATCCATACTACTTCGTTCATCACATCCATTATTTGACTCCCTTTGACGTGCTGAAGGCTCTGCGGCAGGCCGGGGTCACGCACACAACCAATCTATTACACGCTACTCTGACCCGGCCAGACCTCATTGTTAACCCCGCGCTCCAAACCTGGGTGAGGCGGTTGAGTTTCCTGCGCCCGCCATCGAGCCTGATCTATTTGCTCATGCCATCGGCGTCCATCCTTGCCGCCAAACCGGGTGAAGGTCAAGCGCGATGATGCAACGATTGGGATTAATGGGGCGCGTCCTCTCGCGGCAACTCAGCCTGCCCCGCCATCACCTGACAACTCACCTCGCCGAGTTCGCCCGCCTCGTCGGCCCGATGCCGTTGATCCTCGACATTGGCAGTGGCCGGCTCGCCCCGTACCGCCCTCTGTTCCAGTACGACCGCTACCTCACGTTGGATTACTTTGAACAGGCTGATGTGAGAGCCGACGGAGAAAACCTGCCTTTTGCTTCCGGGGTCGCCCGCCTCGCCCTGGCTACCGAAGTCTTCGAGCACCTTCCCAATCCGCCCCAAGCCCTGGCCGAGATACGGCGAGTACTGGAGGAAGGCGGCTATTTGCTCATCACCGTTCCTTTAATCTGGGGCGTGCACGATTACGTGGACTACCAGCGGTGGACTGCGCGTGGACTGACCAAACTCCTCGATGAAGCCGGGTTTGAAATCGTGCGCCTCAAGCATCGCGGCGGCATCTTCTCGATGATCGGTTGCATGACGGCGCAGATCCCGACTCAACTCTTTGGCCCGATGGCCCAACAACGGCGGTGGTGGGTGGCCGCGGTCTACGCCGTATGTTGGGCAATGCTTGCCCCGCTCCCGTGGCTGGGTTCTCTGTTAGACCATTTTGATCGCGCACAGGACTTTACTCTCGGCTACAGTGTGTTGTGCCGCAAAAAGTTATAATGCGTTCATGGCTAACACCACTCAGGACCTTGCCTCAGCGCCGACGGGGGAAACGCCGTTCGTCGCGGCGCTGGCGGCCCTGCGCGCCAACCGGCCCGACGCGGCTCATCAGCTGCTCCAGACCGCCGTCAAACTCGACCCCGCACATTTTCAGGCCTGGCTGCTGCTGGGTTGGACCGCGCCGACTCCGGCGGCGGCTCTGGACTATTTCAAACAAGCGTTAGTCCTTGAGCCGGATAACCCTCTCGCCGCCGATGGCTTGAACTGGGCGGCAGAGCTAACGTCTAAAATTGAAACACAGACGCCGCCAGCCCTGAATGCCGCCATCGCAGAGATTACAAACCCGCCGCTCGCAGATTTAGAGGCAGCCAACGCCTCGAACGCGGCAGTTGCCCGCCCCCGCTTCAGCAAGCTCCAAGTCAACGAAAATCTTGTCGCCCCGTTTGGCTATCTGGCCGCGCTGATCCTGGCCGAAGGTATCACGACCCTGGTATCGCCGGTGATCGGATTAGGGTTGCACATTGTGCTTTTTATTGCGCTTATCATCCATGCTTCGTTTAGAGGCCGCGGCCCGCAACAGCGATTCGTGTTGAGCCTGAGCCTGGCTCCCCTGATCCGGATTCTCAGTCTGGCTGTTCCGCTGGCGCAATTCCCGCCAACGTTTTGGCCGTTGGTGGTCGGCCTGCCGCTGATGGTCGCCGTATTTTTAACGGCGCGAACGATAGGGTTTGGTGGGCGGAAGATGGGGCTGACCGTTCGGGGCCTGCCGGTGCAACTCGTCGTCGGCTTGTCCGGCATCGGATTGGGTTACGTCGAATATCTCATTTTGCGACCGCCCCGCTTGATCGAGTCTCTGACGTGGGAGCAGCTGTGGTTGCCAGCCCTGATCCTGATGGTGTTCGGCGGGTTTGTCGAAGAATTGATCTTTCGCGGATTGATACAACGAACCGCCGTCGAAAGTCTGGGGCGATTCGGCATTCCCTACGTGGCCGTGCTATTCGCCGCCTGGCATCTGGGTTACGCTTTGCCGTTAGAGCTTGTCTTTGCCTTTGGCGTGGGACTGCTGTTCAGTCTCATCGTCGCCCGAACAGGCTCACTCCTGGGCGTTTCGATTGCCCACGGGTTGATCAATGTCGTCCTCTTCCTGATTTTTCCGTTCTGGCTCGGCTAGGCGTTGGTGCGTGTGTTAAGTGGCTCAAACTCTGGCAGAATTGCGGTAAGTCAAGCCCAGGCATGGTTCCGGCCAGCACGTCGGCGAGAGACTTCACTTTTCCAGTGGCTGAAAGCCTCGCCCGAGGATCTCCTGTGCCGGGGCGATGATGCAGAAGGCATTCGGGTCTTCGGCCTTGATCAGCGATTTGAGGCGTTGCATTTCGGTGACGGTCACGGCAATCATCAGCACATCACGTTCCTGTTGAGCATACATGCCGCGCCCGTGTAGAGCGGTGAGGCCGCGATTCAATTCCTTGAGCACCCGGTCGGAAATTGCCTGCGGTTTGGAGGAGATGATGAAGGCTAATAACTGGTTGCGCTTTCGCCCGGTTGGCCGCGAGGCAGATCGGGGGCTGGCCGCCGTTTCGGAATCGCGCACTTCCATCGCTCGCCACAGGGTGTTGAGCACCGGGAAGTTGCCGCCCCATTTGGGCAAGACCTCTCCGGTGGCCTGATTGAGTCCGGCAGTGAGAAAGCCGATCATGAATAGCACTCCGTTGTACAACAGGCCGGCGGCAAGCACCGCCCAGCCGGGAACGGGGCCGAGGCCGGAGCGGACGATCATTTCTTCAAACGAGGCGGCCGGAACGGGATGTAGAAATGTCTTGAGCAACCAGGCGGCGGCCAGGATAAGAAAGATCCACAAATAGTTGCGGCGGAAGCGGCGGCCAAAAGCCTCCCACATGCTGATGGGGAAATCGGGCTGGAGGAGGCTTTCCGAGAGGCTCTCGGCCCATTCGGGACTGGGGGCAAATGGCGGCACGAGCATGGCGGCGTAGAAATCCGTTTCCATCAGCCGCGTGCGCAGACTCCATAATTCGTAATAGCGATAGCGGCGCGCCTCGATCCACAAGAAGAGAGTCACCAGAAAGGAAATACCCACTGCCGCCAATCACTGCCCAGTGCGGCGGCCAGGGCCGCCACACTCAAACACAGTCCGCCGAACAACGCGCTGTACTGAGTGAAACGTGTTGGGTCGGCCAAAAATGTGGCGACCGCCGCCTCGCTGGCAACCGCTTCGCGTTCAGGCGCCAGCCAGGCCTCATTCTCAATTCGCTCTAGCCATTCGTTCAGATTTTCGACGTCCCGCAAGTTATTTTCGGCGACGAATATTTGCCCGCCGCATTCGTGCAGAGCTAACCAGGCGTCGCGCACTTCCGACTCAAGCCACAAGATCGCTAACAAGATTGGCAGAGCGCCATGCCGCAAGAACCGCCCGGCCCCGTCAGTGCCCGGCAAAAACGGGATGAGCAAATCTGCGCCGATGATCACCCGCGCCAGATTTTCAACGGCGAAGGCCGGCGTGTCGGCATCCGAGCCGAAGGCGGAACGATAGAGCAAAGCGAACAGGGCCCAGTTGTCGAGGCAATGGAGTGGCACCGGGCGCTCGTAGGGCTTGAACCACAACGGCATGAGTTCCGACCAGCCACCGTTGGTTTCGGGCGTGGTCATCACGAGGTAAGCGGGCAGTTCGCCTTCGACGAGTGTTTGCCGCTGAGTGTGCACGCCGAGAGTTTCCATTGCCAGCGGTTGCGCCCAATTGAGCGCGCCCTGCGCCGCTTCGCGTGTGACGGCGAAACGTAAGCGTAGTTCGAGATAGTCGGGGAGTGTTGGCGGCGTCATGTGATCGCCGTCGTCGCCATCTGCCGCATCCCGGCCAACAGGTGGTCAGCCTCCGCCGTCCGTGCGAGCCAGGCGTCGGCAAGGGGCCGCCATTCTGGATACTTCTCTGCCCAAGCCCGATATTCCGTCGCCCATACCTGAACTTCGGCCTCCAATGTGCCAATTAACTGTTCAATCTGTTCCGCCTCGCCCGCGCTGGCGAACAACATCTCCGCCACTTCAAACCGCGATCCAAACGGGAGCCTCAACCCCAATGCCTTTGCCATCTGCCCCAGCTGTGAGCGTGAGAGAAACACGCCGCACTGCGCCGGGGCGAGGAAGAAGCGGACGAGGTCGCGAAGGGAAAGTTCTTCCTGCGGATTCAAGAATTGGAGAATTGGAGAATTGGCGATGGGTGCGGAAGGGGGCGCGTGGTGCGCAAACAGCGCTTCGCGGGTGATGTTGGCGAGGGCGCGATAAAAAGGCGGCGCGGCCGATTCCCGCTCGACGGCAAGGCAACATACAGCAATCCAGTCAAGAGATAATTCTCTACGCTTCGCGTCTAATTCTCCTAATTTTCCTAGAAACCCCAAACATAGTCCTACATGATCCGGTGCGCCGACCACATTCAGTTCGGGCGGCTGGTAGCCATGCGCCTCGTACAACGCCGCCATTTCCTGCGCCGCCGGGCCGTTCAATTCGCCAGACGGATCAGTGAAGGCCGTGCCGTAAGGGTAAACGTTGAGTAGAAAGACATCGGTGTAAGCGGAAGCAAGTTCGGTTGGATCGGCGAAGGGCAAATCCAACTCAGCCGCCGCGCGGGCCACTGCCTCTGCATCCGGTTCGTGAAGCCAGAGATGGGAAAGCAAAGGATGAACGCTTCGCGTGAAGGATGAAGGATGAAGCTTCATTTCGTAATTCATCCTTCATCCTTCTTAATTCGGTACGCGCTCACGTCGGGCCGGAACGGTCTCAGCATCCAATTGGGCCGCCGCCACTCGCCGGTCGGCGGGCGGGCCATCGCCAGCCAGCGCTTGTACACTTCGTGGGCTTTGTTCGTGTCTACGTGAACATCACCGTAACGGTCGCCGGGTTGCGCTCTTGTCACTTTCACTTTCTGATGCCAGCAGTGCATGCCGCTGATCGGGTCGGGCTGGACGGGGAAGGTGAGATTCTGGTGGACGCCGGCATCACTCCACCAGATGCGCTCGGTGTCCGGGTCGGAGGATTTGTACGGCTGGACGCCGTGGAGTTGAGTCAATTGCCACTGGCCGCCCGCCTCTTTTAGTTCAACCAGCGCCGAGGCGATCCGGTTTGTGCCGTCACCTTCGGTCAGCCGCCAGCGGCCGAGGTGATGCGAGCAGGCGATCACGCCGGGGCGGATGCCTTCGGTGACCCAGACTTTATCCACAAAATAACCGATCTCGGTTTCGACGCGCACCAACTCGCCCGTCTTAACTCCAAGCCGGTTGGCATCACTGGTGTGAATCCACGTCGGGTTGGAGTGCGAAATTTCAACCAGCCATTTGGCGTTGGCGCTTCGGGTGTGGATCAGAGTCGGGAGGCGATAGGTAGAAAGCAAAACGAACTCATTGGCCTCACGGTTGACCCGGCTGGGGTGGACGTGGCTCTCGATGTATTCGGGCGTGGCAACTTCGGGCCAGCCGAAATCGCGGAGGGTGGTCGAAAAGAATTCGAGTTTGCGCGACGGGGTGCGGAAGCCGAACTTTGGTTGGCCGCCGGCCATCACGCCGACGGGTCGCCCTAAGTCGGTGGTGACGGGGGCAGGAGTCGGCACGATGTTTTTCGGCGGCGTCATCGGAGTCTTGATGTAGATGATGCCCGTCGCCTCATCCACTTGCGCGTCAGTCATTTCTTCAGGCGCAAGCGTCCGGTCGTATTCAGTCAACGCGCCTTTGCGAATCTCGAACGCGCCATATTTCCGCATGTACGCCAGCGGCTTCAAGTCTTCCCTTGCGGCGGCCTCCGGCAGGCCGGGCACGGTGTTCTCAAACATCCAGCCGTAGAACTCGTCCATCGTAATGCGCTCGCCGGGGCGATAGGGCGACTCGAAATACTGACGGATGCCGAGTGCCCCGTCGGGGTCAATCTCCCAACTCAGGTCAATCCAGAACTCAGTCTCTTCCCAAACCTGGCCGGGGTTGGCTTCGTAGGTGCGGTTGACTTTCTTTCCCATTCGTTCCATCGCCACGCGATTGACCGGCTGGCGGAAAGCAATCCACTGCCCGGCATGCGTCTCCTGACTCATCAGGTCGTGGCGCTCGGAGGCGTGGCCCATCGGCAGAACGTAATCGGCCCACCACGCCGACTCGCTCCACGTGGGCGTGAGGGCGACGTGACAACCAATCTTCGACTCATCGCGCAGAGCTTCGAGCCAGGTGAAGCCATCGGGGTTCGTCCACATCGGGTTGTAGACGCGGGTGAAGTAGGTGTCGAGTTTGCCGCGCCCTTCTTTGAGGAAGTGCGGGAGGAGGATGCTCATCTCGAAGTAGGAGAGCGGATACTCGCGCGGCCAGGTGAGTTCGTTCCAGCGTTTGCCGTGCGGCGGGAACTTATGCGGGCGCGGCACCCACTTGTCCCACGCATTGGCCGAGGTGCCGCCCTCCACGCCGATGCTGCCGGTGAGGACGTTGAGGAAGAACAGGCAACGCGCCACCTGCCAGCCGCCGAGGTTGCCCGCGCCCGCACTACGCCAGTTGTGCGTCGCCAGTTTGCCGCCGCAGTTTGCAACATCCTCAGCAATCCTCCGCAACACAGCCGCCTCTACGCCCGACTCTTTTGCCGCATACTCAAACGTATATTTTGCGTATTGCTCTTTCAGCGCGGCCTCGAAATCATCGAATGACGACGGACGATGGACGATGGACGACGAGTCGTCTGTCGTCTGCCGTCCATCGTCTGCCGTCGCCTTTAGATACTCTTCCCAATTCACCCACTTCTTCACAAACTCCCGGTTGTATTTGCCAGTAGTGATGAGGTAGTTGGCGATGGCGAGCAGGATGGCGGCTTCCGAGCCGGGCCACGGCGCAATCCAGGTGTCGGCCATCGAGGCCGTGTTCGACAGCCGGGTGTCCCACACGATCAATTTTGCCCCGTTCATCTTGCCCTCGATGATGCGCTGGGCGTGCGGGTTGAAGTAGTGGCCGGTTTCGAGATGACTGCTGATGAGCAGGATGACGTTGGCGTTGGCGTGGTCGGGGCTGGGGCGGTCGAAGCCCATCCAAAAAGCGTAGCCCGCCCGCGCGCCCGACGAGCAAATGTTAGTGTGCGAGTTGTGGCCGTCCACGCCCCAGGCTGGAAGAATCCATTCCATGACGCCATCGTGGCCGGGGCGGCCAACGTGATACATGATCTCGTTGTGCCGCTCTTCTAAAAACGCTTTGCGAATACGACCGCCGATGTCCTTTAGCACTTCTTCCCACGTCACCCGCACCCACTTGCCTTCGCCGCGCTTTCCTGCGCGCTTGAGCGGATAGAGAATGCGGTCGGGGTCGTTGACTTGATTGATGGTGGCCGGGCCTTTGGCGCAGTTGCGGCCCCGGCTTCCGGGGTGGACCGGGTTGCCCTCGAACTTCCGCACCTGCATCGTCTCTTTATCCACCCAGCCCAGCAAGCCGCAAGCCGACTCGCAATTGAAACACACGGTCGGCACGAGCATGTAGTGCTTGGGCACTTTCTTCGGCCACTGTTTGTGATCCCACTCAACCCAGTCGTCCCATTTTTCGGGCGGCGGGTATTGTTGCAGGCGTTCACCTGCGTCGTTGTGTTGGGTGGTGAGGCGGGTAGGGGTGATGGTGTCAGTCATAGGCATCGTTTCATGTGGAGAGGATTGGAGAATTAGAGAATTCTCCAATCCTCTAATTCTCAATTATTCGGCACTTCCTGCGGAGCCATGACGAATGCCCATTCGTAAGCAAACAAGCCAACGAGAGAAAGCAGGCTTGCTACGGCCAATGCCACAGGCGAGTTGCCGACGAAGACAACGGTTGCCAGCGGTAGGAGCAGGCCGCCGGTGATGCTGAACCAATAGTGAGTCTTGTAGCGCCCGTGGGTGATCAGGTGGGCGGCAGTTGCCGCTACCTGGCTGGCGTGCGGCACAGCAAACTCGCCGCCGACGGTGATCAGCAAATTGACAAGCAGGCTCAACCCGAACGTCCAGGCCAGGGCGCGAGTTGAGTCGGGCGCAATGCCGAAGAATGGGCCAACCACGAGCAAGGCGGCGGCCCCGGCCATGATGGCTTGCACAAAGAAATGCCCTGGGAGCAGTGTGCTCTGCCACAAGTCGCGGCCCTCAGCCTGGGCAAAAAGGAAGGCGGTGTAAATTGCTGACAGGACGGCCAGGATGACGCCGGGCCACAGAAGGAGATTAGAGAATTGGAGATTAAAGAGGTAGCTGAGGAAATAGAGGCCGCCAACCCCGGTGAAGCCGACGAGGATAAATGCGCCTCTGGCCAGCCACGATCGCCATTGTGGTCGAATCAGAATCGTCCAGAATCGATCAGGCCGATCCAAATCCCAGACGAGGAGGCCGGTGTTGAGGCCGATGAAGAGCAGAGAGACGAAAGCGGCGACGGTGGTGAAGAGCGGCGTGGCCGGGAGCAGGCCCAGGGCCACGCCGACGGCGGCGACGATGAACGCGCCGGCGCCGATTGATTTGGCGACGAGGTACGACGGGACTTGCCAGTGCCAGGGAATCTTGTGGGGAGCGTTGTACGTTTCTCGCGGTGCAGCGGCGGAACGCACCAGGGCGCTCGCCATGTTTCCATCGCCAATTTGAATCGGGCCGCGCCAGTCACCCTGGCCGTGATTGGGCCACTCGGCCCACAACATGCCGCCGTCTTGCGTTGCGAGAGTTGGGACGATGGAGGACTCTTCGGCGTCAATGTAAAACAGTTTGGGCTTCGTGCCTTGCTCCGGTTTGCGGGCGCGCACCTGTTGCGTGGCAATCGCCCGCGCGATTTCGGAATTGGGGTCGTCGAGGTCGCCGGCGAGGATGGCGTGTTCGGGGCAGACGACGACACAGGCCGGTTCGAGGCCCACGTCCGTGCGATGAGCGCAGTAGTGGCATTTGGCGGCAGTGTTCGTATTCGGATCAATGTAAATGGCGTCGTAGGGGCAAGCCTGCATACAGGCTTTGCAGCCGATACACCGCGTCGGATCAAATTCGACGATTCCGTCTTTGCGCTGATACATCGCCGTGACCGGGCAGATGTAGACGCACGGCGGGTTGGCGCAGTGGTTACAGCGCGTCACTTGAAAGTAGCGGCGCGTGTCCGGGAAGACGCCCTTCTCGGTGTACTTCACCCATGTGCGGTTGACGCCGACCGCTACTTCGTTCTCGCTCTTACATGCGGTCGAGCAGGCGTGACAGCCGATGCATTTGCGGTTGTCAATGACAAAGCCGTAATTCATGAATACTCCATTTCATACAAAATACTCGGTCAATAACCCGTAGCCTCCGTCAACCAATATCGTCTGCCCCACGATCATGCCGGCGGCCTCGGAGCAAAGAAAAGCGACCACTCGCGCCACGTCTTCCGGTGTCACCAGCCGGCCGACCGGATTGCGGCGAGCTACGTGCGCCAAAGCGGCCTGTTGATCTATTGGTAGAGCCTCCAAAGCGTCGGTGTTGACGAGGCCGGGAGAAACGGCGTTGGCGATGATGCCCTTGCCGGCCAGTTCCACGGCCAGATAACGAGTCAAGGACTCTACAGCCGCTTTGGATACGCCCACAGCCCCGTAGTTGGGAACAGCGCGCGTGCTTCCCAAACTGGTGATCGTCACAATTCGCCCCCATCCCGCTCTTTCCATGTGTGGCACAGCGCGTTTGACGCACCGCAGGACGGAGCGCGCATTCACATCCATTGTCCAGTCCCAATGCTTGTCGGCAATCTCCAGCATGGGCGCATGAACCCCGCTGGCCGCATTGCCCACGAAAATATCACAGCGGCCAAAGGCGGCTTCCAACGAGTCGTACAAGGCCTCTATTTTGTCGGCCTCGGCCAAATTGGCTTTGAGGGCAACGGCCCGGCGGCCCAGTGCTGCAATGGCGGCAACCGTTTCTTCCGCCGCTTGTTGTTTGCGCGCGTAATGCACCACCACATCAGCGCCCGCCCCGGCCAGTTCCAGCGCAATCGCCCGCCCGATCCCGCGCGACGAGCCGGTGACGAGAGCCACTTTGCCGTTCAGCGAGCCGCCAGATGCGTTTGCCACTTCTTGAACAGTACCCCGCGCAGGCCGGCCTCGACCTGATCCCAGTCTTGCGCCGGATCGGACTCCAGGCAGGCCTCCTCAATCACGTCGTCACGCAAGCGGAACGCGGCTCGAATGCGGCTACCTTCCCTATCCGCTTCAGCGGCGCGGATGAAGACGCCGCGCGAGATTTTGAGCGCCGACATAGGCTGGCCGCCATTGTTATGGAGGTTCAACCATTGATACGAGACCAGCCGTTTCTCGACTGCTTCAATCTTTCGCATCTCTTCATCGGTCAGTTTGCCCTCTTCGACAGAGCGATTAAGGGCGCGGGCAAACTCTTCAATCAAGGTATATTGAACTTCAAACGGCGCGACGGGATAAGATAGCTCGGCCCAGAGTGTCGTCAACCGTGCGCGTAAAGCGTCGGCGGCCAATTGGCGAAAAGCTTCGGAGGGAACTCGCCAGGCCCGTATCATCTTGTCGTAATCAAAATCGAACAGCAGGTTGCCGACGACCACTGCCGCCTCGCCGATCCGCGCCCCGCCGATGCCGGCGATGCGTTTGCCGTTCACCTCGATCTCATTCTCGCCGCATAATTCTGCTTTCAAGCCCAGTCTTTGCAGAGCCGCTACCGGCGCGGCCAGCAATCGGGCATAGACATCGGTGATAAGGGCCGGGACGCGCATGTGGTGAAAGACACACTGATAAAACAGTTGGTTGACATCCAAATACGTCACCCCCCCGCCCACCCGCCGCCGGACGATAGGCAAGTGCATCCGGGCGCACGCCGCGCGATCCAGCACCGAATGCAATTCCTGGTGATAGCCCAGGCAAAGATACGGTTGTAAGGGTTGGGCCAGGATGAGGGTGTCCGGCGAGTCCGCCGTCATTGTCTCCGCCAGGGCGTGATAGACCGACTGGGTTTTGAGCCAGTGCGTCGGGCCGAGAGTGAGAAGGCGAATCGCGGACGGCATTTCGCGTATTGCGTATTGCATATTCCGTATCCGCCGTTTTGCTTACGTAATACGGAATACGCAATACGTCACTGCCAGATTTCTTCCAGCCTCATCTGCTGGCGAATCTGAACCAGGTCATCGGCCTCCGGCAGGAAGGGATAATCACGAAACTCTTCGGCGGGGCGGTACGAGCCATACGGGCGATTGCAGGCCATGACGCCGTTTTTATCGGGGCAACCGTTGGTCATGAAGGGCATGCCGGTGTTGATGGCGACTTCGACCATGATATCGGGTGCGTTGATGCGCCTGATTTCTCCACTAGCATTGAATTCAATTGCATCGCGCGGCAAGTCGCGCTCCTCGACGAGATGCTTGGTGAGTTGAATGCGCCGCCAGCGATGGATCGGCGCGCGCGGCACGGCTTGCATGGCCGTGCCGGGTTCGGGATTGAACGAGAACAAGTAACCGGCGATCTGCTCTGACTTGAGTTGGTAGAAGAGGTTGACCAGATCGCGGTCGGTCTCGCCGAGGCCGACGATGATGTGGCAGTTAACCTTCATTGGCCCGAATAATTGGCGGGCGGCGCGGACGATGTGCCAGTGGTGATCCCAGTCGTGCGGGCCGCGCGCGCCTTTGCCGCGTGTGTTATGGAACACGTCCTCGCTGGCTCCATCCAACCCAACACCGATGATGTCGGCGCCGGCTTCTTTGATGTGAACCAGCCGCTCTTCGTTGAGCGTGGTGGCCGACACGAGGGCCGAAATCGGCACATCGCTCAGGCGGCGCACGCGCCGAGTCATGTCAATCAGGTCGTCGTAGGCGCGATGGTCTTGCACCTGAGCGATGCACACCCGACCTACCCGTTCCTGATGTTCGGCAATTTTCTCGGCTACTAGGTCGGTCGGGAACAACGGCCAGGCCACGCGGATGAAGGTATTGTCTTCCGGCGCGCCGGGCCGCTCGCGGGCCAGACCGCAATAGGTGCAATTGGCGTAACAGCCCTCGGGATAGTTTTGCAGCAGATTGATGCACCCGCAGTGCGCGCCCCGATACAAACGGCCCCGCTTAAGCCCCAATTCAATCGCCGCCGCCATGCTAATACGCACATACTCCGGGCTGATTTGCAATTGCTCGCTTTGCTCTTTGGTTGAAAGCGTTACTTTAGCCATTTACCAGTTCACTCCACAACATGCATCTACGAACTTTGGTGTGAGACCGCGCTCGCGGGCATAGGCGATGATGCCTTCCGCCGGATAAGCAATGCCGTTCAACCCGGCGTCCACCGCCGCCCGATCAATGTCGGCCTTGATCTTGCCGAGTGGCCGCGCACAGCCAAGCATCACCGGCGTGGCCGGCAGGGTCTGGCGGGCGAGGGCAAAGAAATCGGCAACCTCGGTGACCGGCGGCGGAGTCACACCCACCATCGGCGTCCCCGTCAGCGGCATCAGGATCACCAGCACCAAAAATTTCCGGGCGTGGCGAGCAATCATATCGAGCGCCGCCCACTCACCGCGCATCTGCCCGAAGTGCAGGCCGAGGATGATGTGCGGCACGGCGGGAACTTCGTAGCGTTCTAATCGTTCCAACACAGCCTCGTACTCGGCGGCGGTTGTCTCAAGGTGATAGACCTCGCGGATGGTCGCGTCGTCGCCGATGATGTCCACCATTGCCCCGTCAATTCCCACTTCGGCCAGACCGGCGACGGTTTCTTCATCGGGCAGGCCGGGGTGAACGCGGATGGTGAAATCCAGTTCGCGCCGAGCGCGAATCAGATCGGGGAGATGACGGAGAAGCGGCACGCGCCCGTGCCGGTCGCACCCGCCGGACACCAGCACGCCGCGCGCGCCACGTTCGGCGAGTTCACAACATAAATCGAAGAGCGAGCCGTCGAACTTTGGCAGAGCCGTCATGCCTTCGAGCACGTGGGTTTTGCAATGCTCACAGGCCAGGGCGCACTCGGTGCCGGTGACGCTAATAGACACAAAACGTGTCAGTTCTTGCGTCGCGTATTCGGACGTTTTGAAGCGTTTGAGGCCGGGCGCGTGAAAGACGATTTCTTTCTCAGGCATGTACGCCCTCCGGCGTGACGAAGCAGCCATACGGATCGGCGCGAGCCGCCGACTCGGCGGTCTGCGCCCGGCGGACGGCTTGTTGAATAACCTGCGTCAGCGAGTCGAGCGGCAGACGCGAAAAGTCGTGAGCGCGTCTGGCGTGGGCCTCGGCCAGGGTGGCGGCGACGGCATTCGGATCGGCAGTATGCCAACGGAGACTCGCTTCAAGATCCGCTACCGCGCCTTCGGCGGCAAAGAAGTCGCCGCCGATAAAGGCGGCTTTGATCGTGTTGCCGGCCAGCGTCACGCGCGCGTCGAGCAGGCCGCCGGACGTTTTGAGTTTGGCCGAGCCGAGCGCGTCTGGCACGGCGGTGGTCTGATTTACCCACTCGACGGTGTCATACTTAAGAGATTGGAGATTAGAGATTGCGCGGCATTCGTCGGCGGTGAAACCGCCGGCGTGGAGCGAGACACCGAAGGCGGCGGCGTAGCCGTCGGCGATTCGCGCCCGGACTTCGTTCAACGCAATCTCGCGCCCGATCTCGCGGCGCACAGTCGTCACCCGGTCGGCAACGGTGGCGATTTCTTTGTCCGAGATTTTCTCAAACGGCGTTTTGAGGACGCGCAACATGAGCGGGATGTCGAGGCCGACGAGCAGGGAGGCGTGAAAGAGCAGGCCGCCTCGCGGCGCGCGGTAGATGCCCAGCCCGACGATCTTGCGCCCGTTGACTTCGATGTCGTTCTTGCGCCGGAACGAGGCGGCGACACCGAGCGACTGCAACCCCTTAACCACGCCTGCCGAAAACTGGGCCATGAGTTCGCGGGCGCGGCTGTACGAATCATCGCCGGCTCCCGGAATGGTCAGCGCCACGCCAAGTTGATCGGCGCCCATGATAATCGCGCCGCCGCCGGTGGGGCGGCGGTTGAGGGCGATGCCATTGGCCTCGCAATACTCGCGATACACTTCGTTATCGAGATTTTGAAAACGCCCGACGAGGGCGCAATGAGATTGATAGGTGTACAGCCGCAGAGTCGGCTCGCTCTCGCTCGCGCCGACTCGCGCCGCGAGGCACTCGTCGGCGGCGAGGCCGAAAGAGGCGGTTGCACCGTCGTCAGTGATGAGTCGCCAGTTCATCATCTGCTAACCAATCCAGCCCTGCGCCCGGTATCGCTCAATTTCCGCCTCGACCCAGAGCTTCAACTCCGCGCCGTGAACGAGTTCGACAGAGTCACGTTCCCAGTCCGAAGGCGCGAGTTGGACGATCCAGCCTGCGCCGTAAGGATCGCGGTTGATCAGGCTGGGATCGTGCAGAACAGCTTCGTTGCGCGCAGTGATGACGCCGCTGACGGGCGCGATCAGATCGCCCACCATCTTTGCCGCCTCCAGACTGCCGAGGGTCTCGCCGCGCCGCGCCGGGAGGCCGACGGCTTGCAGTGAGAGGTAAGCCATGTCGCCGAGCGACTCGAGGCCGAGCGCATCAAGGCCGATGGTGACCCCTTCGCCGTCAGGCCGCACCCAAACGTGAGTGGCGCGGTCGTAATAAAGTTCGGGCGGAAAAGAATAATGACCGTTCGTAGGCATAAGGTCTCCGATTCAAATTTCTGTTTCGTCAATGCAACGAAAACATTTCACCTGCAATTCTTCTATCTTCTTCTTGTATGCTTCCACCGCCGCCGCGCCGGTGAGGAGGTGAACGCGTTCGGCTTCAAGATTGGCCGAGCGCACCTTCACCAACCAACCCGCGCCGTAAGGGTCTTTGTTGGCCAGCAAAATGTCGCGCTTGAAACCGGCCTCGTTCGTTTCGACGATCTCGCCGCTGAACGGCATGGGAAACGGCCCCACCCATTTGGCCGACTCAATGGTGGCCGCGCTCTTGCCTTGCAAAACGACTTTGCCCGGCTTCTTGAAGGCAATGTTGACCAGCTTGCCGCCCCGCGTCTGGGCGATGTCGGTCATCCCCAGCACCGCCTGATCAGCTTCGAACCGAATCCACACGTCTCGCTCAAGGTCGAAGTAAAGGTCTTCGGGAATGTCGCAACCGTAGTAAACAGTCATTGGTTAATGAACAATGAGGGAATGAACAATGAACAATGAGAAGCGCACGTTGTTCATTGTGTCATTGTTCATTGTTCATTTGAGACAGTCTATCCCCTGCTCGTCCAAAAACTTCTGATAAGCCGCAATGCCTGTTGCACCTGTGACCAGATCAGCCGAGTCCGCCTCCCAGTTGTCGGGCTTGATTTTGACAAACCAGCCTTCGCCATAAGGATCAGAGTTGAGCAGGCCCGGCCTGGCTTTAAGTGCGGCGTTGACTTCGGTGATGGCGCCGTTGACGGGCGCGGTGACCGGCCCCACCCACTTGCCGCTCTCCACCGTGCCCGCGCTCTTGCCCTTCTTCACCGGCTTGCCCGCCTCTTTCGCCGTGGCCGAGATGATGGACTTGGCGAGAAATTGGGCCACGTCGGTGATGCCAACGACGACGGTTCCATCGGCTTCGCGCCGGCACCAGGTGTGTTTCTCTACCCAATAGTAGAGGTCGTCGGGGATGTTGCAGTTGTTACAGATCGCCATGATTGCCTCTGTGAAATAGAGAATTGGAGGAGTAGAGAATTCTCTAATTCTCTGCTTCTCCAGTCTCAGGATGCTTCTCCGTCAGGTGATACAACAATTGATCAAACGCCACCAGCGCAATCTCGCTTTTGAACTCTTCGAGGAAGCGCGGGTCTTTGTAGCGCGGCTTGACGGCGTGCTGGTATTTCAAGCCGCACACCGGGCAGGCGACGATATATTTCATCTTCCCCGTCTCCTCGTCGTGCTCGGTCGCCACCAAATCCAAATGCGCCTCGGCCAGGTGGCGGTGGAGCTTCATGCGGGTGTCGGCGAAGTCACAGTGAGGACACTTCATTGTAAAAAGTTATCAGTGAACAGTGATCAGTAAACAGTGTTTACTGATCACTGATCACTGATCACTGTTCACTAGTAACCGGTTTCAACACCTCTCCCAACTTCGTCGCTGTGGCCTCAGAGATGCTTTGGATGAGGCCGACGAGGGCCGCGCCCGCCGCCGTGCCTTGCACCTGATCGGTGTCAATATTCCGCCCGGCCAGGCCAACCTGCACGAGGTCATTCACCCGTTCGGTGAGGGCTAGCCGCCCCAGACCGGTGGCCGTTTCGAGTTCGGCAATGGGCGCGGACGTATGCGCCGAGAGAAACGCAAGAACAGCGAAGTTCGTCGGGTCGGTTGCGGCGCGCAGGGCGCGCAGGGTCATGTCGGCAGCGGCCTCTTGCAGCGCGCCGTCACCTTGCGCGGCCAGCCACTCGCCGGTGCCGGACTCCAGCCGGTCGAGGCGATCAAGCATCCGCGCCATGTCGCGCAGTCGCATGGCGAGGGCGAGAGAGAGGTCAGTGAGGCCTTGAGGCATAAGGGTCGATTTTAGTGGCGGCAGCGGGACTAGTAGTCCGCCAAGCCTGTTTTGATGGGTGGCAGTTGCACTGCCGCCCGCGCCGCAGTACAACTGCGGCGGATCAGGCACTCATCAATTTAGCATTGGCTGACTACTAACCGAGACACCCGTTGAACATATTTGCCTGCTGGCGGTGGCCAGGTTGCATAAGCTACTGTTTGAATTCCCAATTGTCTTCATACCGTTCTGCGGTTGGAGTGGAGATTCTATATTTCTCTTCCGCAAATCCAATCCGAAAAAGACGCATCGGATTGTCTTTGCCTTTCATTTCCAGCCACAAGCGATGTTGCGCCAGAACATATCGCGCGACGACGGCGCTGGGCACGATGAAGTACCTCGCGATCTTTGATTCCAATCGGAATGTCACGAAACAATACCAGAGCTCTGGCCTTGAAATGGATTCGTGTTTCTTGTTCATAATCCAGCCACTCACAAAGCGTCCGAACAATTTTGAAACAGGCGGTCGCTTTCTACTATCCAGATTGGTCTTCACTTCAAGTTGATAAAACTGGTTTGTGCGTGGGTTCGAGACCAAAATGTCCACGTTTTTCGTTCGGCCCAGGGTCATGTTGGCATCGTAGCCCCATAGAGCAAGGCGTGATAACGCCGCGAATTCGCCCGCAAGGGAGACGGAGTTGGGCGAGATTCTAGTTTTGCTCTTGGTTTTGTTCATTGGAGCGTTTAACATGCAACCTAGCCATCCTCACCCCATCGCCTCCGCCACCAACTGAATCACATCCCGCACTTCAATTTTACCCTCGTTACCCGTCGTCTTCACCGCGTCGGTATACATCACCACGTCCTTCGGGCAGGCGACGATGAAGAGGAGCTTCTTGCCGCTTGCGCCGTTGGCCGTGTGGCCGAGGGCGGCCAGGGCTTCGCGGATGCGGTTCTCCGCCGGGCGCTCGCCTTCGGGCGTCGTCCCCATCCAGATTTGGCCGCCGCCCGCGCCACAGCAGTACGAGTTCTCTTTGTTGCGTTGCATCTCCACGAAATCACAGCCCGTCGCCTGAATCAGGGCGCGGGGCGGGTTGAAGCCTTTGTTGTAGCGCCCGAGGTAACACGGATCGTGGAAGGTCACCCGATAGTCGAGTTTCTTATTGAGTTTGATCTTGCCTGACTCGATCAGTTGCGCCAGCAAGCGGGTGTAGTGAATCGTCTCCCACTTGCCGCCGTAGTCCGGGTACTCGTTCTTGAGCGCGTTGAGGGTGTGGGGGTCGGTGGTGATGACGCGCTCGAACTTGGCTTTGCTCATGGCCGCAATGTTCTGCTCGGCCAACTGCTCGAAGAGGCCTTCCTCGCCCACCCGCCGTACGTCGTTGCCGGAATTCTTCTCGGCCTCGTACAGGATGCCGAAGTCCACGCCAGCGCCGGTCAGCACGCGGGCCACGGTGCGGGTGATCTCCTGGGCACGCGCATCAAACGAAGCATAGTCGCCGACGAACCACAAATACTCGGCCTGCTCCTTGCGAACATCTTTGATCTTGAAATCGAGTCCGGTCTGCGTCCACTTGGCCCGGTTGCGGGCCGCCTGCCCGAACGAGTTGCCGGTCTTGCCGATCTTCTCCAGCGTGGACTGCACGCCGCTGTCCAGTTCCGCGCCGTCGTTCACCAACCGGCGGCGGATGTCAATGATGTCGGCCATTGGCTCGTTGCCGACCGGGCAGACGCGCACGCAGGCATAACAGGTGGTGCAGGCCCACACTGCGTCAGGGCTGATGGCGAATTCGGTGAGGGGCGGCGAGGCGGCACCCCCGGCGAAGGCGGTGAAATTAGCGTTGAGCCAGTAGCGTTTGTTGATCTCCAGCGCCGAGGGACTCAGAGGTCGCAGTGAATTGTGCGCCGGGCAAACGTCCTGACAGCGATTGCACATGATGCAGGCGTAAGCGTCGAGCAGGCGCGGCCAGGCGAGATCACTCAATGCGCCCGCGCCGGGCAACCCTGAGCTTGCCGAAGGGTCGAGATGGCCACGCTCACCCTGTTTTGCCAATGCCAGATTGACCGGCGCGACCATGATGTGAATGTGCTTGCTGATGATGAAGTAGGGAAGGAAGACGACGATGAGGCCGATGGCCAGCCACCACGTCGTGTGAATCGCCGCCGTGTAGTCGGGCCAGCCGCGCAGGGCGAGCGACAGGGCGCTGGCAAACGGCTGCATTGGATTGAAGACCTGCATCTCGGCCAGGCGGAAGGTCTGCCCCATGAAACGCGAGCCGACGTGAAACAGGATGAAGCCGCCGACGATGAGCGAGTCGCGTTTGATACCGCCCGCTTTGACCGGGGCGTACAACAATACATCCTTGTTGTAGTCGAGCCGCTTGTCTTTGGCAATGAAACGGCGGACGAGGAAGGCGACGACGCCGACCAAAACGCCGATGCTCAACAAATCGCCGGCCAGGTTCAACAGGCCGAGGGGGAAGGCGGAAATTTCGGCGGTGGAGTAGTCGGAGATGAAGCCTTCCAACACGTCGTTGACGTTGACCAGGAAGTAATACGAGAAGCCGAAGAAGATGAGGGCGTGAAAGGTGGTGAGGATAGGGCGCGATTTGTAGATCGGCTTTTGCAGGCCGACTTCAAGCAAGGCTTTGATAGCTTGAGGGATGAAAGATTGGAGATTAGACGCTTCGCGTGGAGAATTGGAGATTGGACGCCCGCGCCGCACGATGCGGTAGATGTTGTAGAAGCCCCAGGCAGTGAAACCGCCGAAGACGGCGGCCATGAGGAAGAAGATGATCTTTTCGACAAGAGTCAGCATGACGTTTTTAACTGACGTTTGTCGTTTGACGGCTGACGCGGCATAAATCAAACGTCAACCGACAAACGTCACCCGCCTTTTACTTTCTCGGTCAACGCCGGAAGCAAGTCCAGCATGTCGCAGGTCGCGCCGTAGTGGGCCACGTCGAAGATGGGCGCTTTGGGATCGGTGTTGACGGCGATGATCAATTCTGCGCCGCGCATGCCTTCGAGGTGTTCGGGCGCACCGGAGATGCCGAATGCAAGATAGACTTTGGGCTTCACCGTGAGGCCGGACTTGCCGACCTGCCGCGTCTTCGGCAACCAGCCGGCGTCGGTGATCGGGCGGGAAGCCGACACCGCCGCGCCCAGCGCCTCAGCGAGTTCCTGCGCCAGTTCGATGTTCTCCTGCCCGCCGATGCCGCGCCCAATCGAGACCAGGATCGGTTGCTGGGTGATGTCCACGTCGCCGCCCTCGGGCTGGATGAGTTTGACGAACTTCACTTTCAAGTCGTCGAGCGGAACCGGGGAGGCGATTTGCTCAACCGGAGCGGAGCCGCGACCCGCGTCCGCAGGGAACGCGCCTGCGAGGCAGGAGACGATGCAGGCTTCGCCATCAGGCACGGCCTCGGCCTGAATCTTGCCGCCGTAAATTTGCGAGGTGGCGACGAACATGCCGCCGTCGGCGGCCAAACCGTTGACGTAGGCGATGAGCGGCAGGCCGGCCATCACCGACAGTCCTGCTCCCAAATCCATGCCCACCGAGGTGTTGCCCATCATCACCACTCGCGGGCCGCGCTCTTTGATCATCGCGGCCAATACGCGGCTGTAGGCTTCAGGATTGAATTCGGCCAGCGTGGAATCGTCCACATACAAAACCGTGTCGGCGCCGATGGACTCGGCCAGCGACTTTGCGCCACTGCCCAGCAACACGGCGACGGCCTGGCCGCCAAAGGCGGCGGCCAACTCTTTGGCCTTGCCCGTCATCTCGAAAGTGATGTCGGCCAGCTTGCCGTTGAGATGTTCTGCGAGAATAAAAATGTCGTTTGCCATAGCCGGTCACGTAGTGCGTATTGCGTATTCCGTATGCGTAGATACGCGCTACGGAATACGCAATACGGAACAGTTATTTCAAAAGCCCCTTCTCTTTGATCATCGCCACAATCTTCTCCGCCACTTCTTCGGGTGAGCCATCCCACATCTCGGCATGCCCGGCGGCTTCGGGTTTGAACATGCGGCGGACGGTCGAACCCGCGCCTGCAACCTCGCCGCCGGCGATCTCGTCAATCTTCGCCGTCTTGGCAATCTGGCGAATTTTGCTCACCGGGGCGTAACGCGGCGGCTGGTGCGCGGCCTGCACGCCGACGACCATCGGCAGTGACACTTCAAACTCGGCCATGACGCCGCCTGCATATTCCTTGTGAACCACAGCTTTGCCGCCTGACACGGTGACGCCGGTCACAACGCCAACGTAGGGCATCCCCAAGTGGGCCGCGATCATCGGGCCAATTTGCCCGTCGCGGTCGTCAGCGGCCTGCACGCCGGTCAGCACGATGTCGGGCGACATGTCTTTGATGGCTTCGGCGAGAAGCCTGGCCTGGGTGTGGGAGTCGGTGCCGCGCGGGAAGTCGCCGGTGATCTTGGCGGCCTTGTCTGCGCCTTTGGCCAGGGCGGTGTGAAGCGCCCCGTCGAGTTCGCCGGTCGTGTCCACGCCGACGACGGTCACCGCGCCGCCCGCGCTCTCTTTGGCCAGCACTGCCTCCTCAATCGCGTGCTCGTCAAACTCATTCAGCACGTACTGAAGCGCGTCGTGATCGAGGCCGGTTCCGTCGCCGTTGATTTCCAGTTCGTCGGTGAGATTGGGGATTTGTTTGATGGGGACGACGATATTCACTTTATCGCTCCACTGAAATAATGGGGTTAGGTTGTTAGGTGGTTGGGTGGTTCGCCCCAACAACCCAACCGCCAAACCACCCAACTACCCTCGCATGGATTCATCTAATAATTCCAGAATATCCCGCACCATCAACTTGTCGTTGCCGGTGCTCTTGGCGGCGTCTTCAAAACGCGAGACTTCGAATGGACAGCACACAGCCAGCACGTCTGCGCCGTATTCGACGGCTTCGCGGACGCGGCGCTCGGAGAGGCGCATCGTCGTGTGCTCTTTGGTGAACGAGTCGAGCCACATGCCGCCGCCGCCGCCGCCGCAACAGTAACCGTTCTCGCGGCACCGGCCCATCTCCACCAGTTCAATACCGGGGATGGCGCGCAATAGTTCGCGCGGCGCGTCGTATTCGCCGTTGTGCCGCCCGAGGTAGCACGGATCGTGAAAGGTCACTTTCAGGCCGCGACCTGAGCCTGTCGAAGGGTTGAGCGGCTTCTTCAACATCAGCTTGAGTTTGTCGAGATGCTCGACGAGGAAGCGCGTGTAATGCAACACTTTGAAATCCGCGCCATATTTCGGATACTCATTCTTGAAGGCGTTGAACTCGTGCGGGCCGGTCACCACCATACGGTTGAATTCGTATTTGCCAAAGGTGGCGATGTTCTGCTCGGCCAGCATCTCGAACAGGCCCTTCTCGCCCGCCAGCCTCTGTGAGTCGCCGTCGTCTTTCTCTTCTAGGCCGAGGATGCCGAAGTCAACGCCCAGAGCGTTGAAGATGCGGGCGGCGGCGCAGGCGGCGTCAATGCCACGCGGATGATAAGAGGGATAGGAGCCGACGTACCACAGGATGTCCACCGGGCGCTTGAGGTCTTTCATGATCGGCACCGGGGCGCCCGCCTTCTTCACCCAGTCCGCCCGTTTTCGTTGCGGCTGGCCGAGCGGGTTGCCGTGTTTGGCCGTGTCCTCGAAGGCCTTTTGCAGTTCGGGCGGCACGGTCGTGCCTTCCCGCCCCGCCTGTTCGCGCACGGCGGGCATTATCTGGATCATGTTCACTTCTTTGGGGCACACGCGCAGGCAGTTCATGCAAGTCGTGCAAAGCCAGAGGTCAGGGGAATTGAACAGGTCAATGCCCATCTGCGTCTTGCGGTGAATCTTACGCGGCGAGTAGTCGCCGACGATGTCCACCGGGCAGACGGCGGTGCATTTGGCGCACCCGTAGCACCAGTTGAGCGACTCGCCGCCGGGCAGGGCGGCGACCTTTTCCAACTGCTCAACGTCGTAATCCCAGATCACCCTCTGCTCGAACATCCGGTTCCAGTGGCCGGAAATGTCCATGCCCTGCACGACGAGGTGTTTTTCTTCTTTGATGTTTTCGGGTTTTACTTTATCAAGGCCGACAGCCATTGCGCCTCCATATGAGAGGATTGGAGAATTAGAGAATTCTCCAATCCTCTAATTCTCTGTTTTCCAAACACCCAACAGCCGCCGCGAAAGTTCGGGCAACTGCGGCACAACCTTGTTGAATTCCTGTGTCATTCGTATTCGCAGAGTGGTGTACATGTAAACGGCGTACACGCACGCGAGGAAAACATCAATTCCAAAAGGGCTTTTGCTCACGCCAAAGTTGGCGAACCCGGCGGCCTCGCCGGTGGCCTGCACAAAGGCAACGCCCACACCGACTTTCATGTACGTCTCGCCCGCGTCCCGCCCATGCAAGTCGTACTCTTCCATCGTCACCAGCGGCAGTGCGCCCGTGCCCAGCCGTGGATCCCACATCCAGCGCGTCCAAAGCCAGCGATCGTCTGGGCCGGTGAAGTGCAACAACTCTGAAGCCAAGTCACAGAGGACGTTTTCGGGCAGGTCGGCCTTGCCTTCTTTTCCGGGCAGTGCCTTGCGGGCCAATCGCACATCGCCCCAGTAACCGGAGAGGCAATCTACAAATCCCTGGAAACGTTTTTGCACTGGGGCCGGGTCGTAGAGCAGGTAGGCGAACGAGTTGCACAAGCCCTCCACGCCCATCACGTCAATAATGGCGTCGGCTTTGCGGCGTGTAGCAAAGACGGAGCGCAAAATGAAACGCAACTGCTCGCGGGTGAGGTCGGTTACGACCTCTGGCGCCAGCAAAGATCGAAAGCGCGCGCTCTTCTTCTCAAGCTCGGCCACAATATCGCCCAGTTCAGCCCGCTCCACCTTTTCGAGAGCCTGGGCCATGAACTCCTGGGCGGTTTCGGTGTCAACTACTTGTCCTGTGGACAAATCTCAAACTCCAAAATTCAAACTTCAAACCTTGATTGACGAATCTTATTTTGACCGGCCACAATAAACCTAAAGTTTGAAGTCAAGCGGTGACTTTTGCCAGCCGCCTTACCAACGCCACTGCTTTTGCCGCCGCCGCTCCAGCCATCCCGATTGAGTCGTCGAGGTCTTTCGGGCCGGCGGCGGCCCCGGCCACAAAAATTCCGGGAACCGAAGTGGCGGTCGGATCGAGCGCATCGTGCGGCACTTCAATAAATTTATATTTGTTTTGCTTGAGGCCGAAAATCTGGGCCACGTCCTTCGTGCCCCGGCTCGGCTCCATGCCGACGGCCAACACCACAATGTCCATCGGCACTTCCATCGGGCGGCCCATCGTCGTGTCCTCGCCGCGCACCAGCAGGCGGTCGCCCTTGCGAATGATCTCGGTGATGATGCCCTTTACGTATTGAACGTGGTATTTCTCCTGCGCCGGCCAGTAAATCTCATTTTCCCAATAGCCGTACATCCGCATGTCAATGTAGAAGATGAAAACTTTTGCGCCCGGCACTTGCTGTCGAATTTCAATGGCCTGTTTCGACGAGATGCCACAGCACACCTTTGAGCAATACTCGTTGCCGATCTGGCGGTCGCGCGAACCGACGCATTGAATGAAGCACACCCGCTCCGGCGCTTGGCCGTTGGACGGCTTGACGAACTTGTGATGCTTGAGCATGTGCTCGGCGTCGGCCAGAGTGATCACATCGTCGTACTCGTAGTAGCCGTACATCTGCGTCTCGCGGCCCGGATCGAAATGTTGGAAGCCGGTGGCGATGATGACGGCCCCGGCGTTGAGCACCTCGCTCGCGCCGTTGCCGGACTTGGCGACCGTCACTTTAAAATCGCCCGCGTTCCCCTCCGAGGCCGCCACTTCCCAGCCGAGCCGCGCTTCGACGTTGGGGTGATGGGTGACGCCGCGCATCATTTCGTCCATCGCCTCTTCCGCGTCGCGGAAGCCGTGGGTGAGCGCCGCATAATTTTCGGCAATGGGCGTGCCGCCCAGGTGATCGCGTTTTTCTATGACGACCGCCTTCGCGCCCAAATCGCCCACCAGTCGGGCCGCCTCCAGCCCCGCCGGGCCGCCGCCAATGATGAGAACTGTGTCTGATGCCATTTGACCTCCAGTAATCAGTGAACAGTGGGTCAGTGGTCAATGCAATTCCAGGTTACTGATCACAGTCCACTGATAACTATCAAGCGTCAACGTCTTCCCAGGTAAGATATTCCTTCTCGCCGCTCTTCAACTTCTTCAAGTCTTCCTGAAATTCCGCCCAGGCCTTTTCGTGATCAATGTTCATCTTTTCGAGCAAGGGTTTGTAATCGGTGGAGTGCCAGTGCAGTTGGCAGACGCGGTAAGGATGCGCGCCCATCGCCAGCGCCGCAAACTGGGCGTCGGACATGACGGGGACGCCGACGTTGAGACCGTGCGCCTGGCCCACGAACTGGCTCTTGTCGAGTGTGGTCACACAACCGGTATCATGTGTGATGACAACATCGGGGTTGGCTTCTTCCTTCATCACTTCGATTTTGCGCCGGGTGGCGAAGGAGCGGGTGAAGTCGCGCTGGACGAGGATGTGCCGGAAGCCGAAGCCACAGCAGTCGAACCAGGTCGAGTAGTCGCGCACCTCCGCGCCCAACGCAACGATCAGCGCCGAGACAGTGGCTGTGCGCTGTCCTCCGTAAATGTCGGGGTCGTAGATGGCGTCCTCCTGCACCAGCTTGTAATAATGGCAGGCCGGGTGCACAGTGACGGCGATGCTGGAAAAATCGCGCGTCTGTAGAGCGGCGATGCGGTCACGGACCGCGTGGATCCACTCGGAGTAGTGAACGATTTCCTCCGGCATGACGAGCGGCTTGCCGAGTTTCTTCATCACGTCGCGCACTTGGTGCCGGATCTCGGGATGATGCACCATCTCCTCGCGCACTTCTTTGTAGTGGCCGTAAGACGTGCCGCAGTGGATGAGCGGGTAGTAGCCGGTCTCGTAGGCCGCCGCGAAGTTGCGCATGGCGACGCCGGCCTGGGCCGCCGCGTTGGAAGTGGCCGAAGCGTAATAATTCCACGCCGTGCAGGAAGTCTGGTCGGTCGGGTCAATGTATTTGAAGTTCAGTTTCCGATTCAGCCAGAAGATAGCCGTCGAGTAGCCGGGGATATGGCCGCACTGGCCGCACGACTTGTGGTGCCAGGTCAGTTCGAGCGGAATCTTCTTCGTGCGCCCGTACTTCGTCATCACTTCGACGTAAGGCTCCGGCACGCGCTGGACGATCCACTCGCCCTCTGCCTCCAACTCGAAGACGTGCTTGTGGAAATCTTCGGGCGCATATTCGGCGGCGCGCTCAAACTTGCGCGAAGACTTAGTGTTGACGGCGTCGTAAGGGATAAAACCGGTTGTGGCTGTCATAGTCGCCTCCTGTGGCAGATGGCTGATAGCTGATGACTATCTGCCATTCGCTACACTTCGTACCCTGCCTCTTCAAGTTTTTCTTCCATCACGTCATTCAAGATCATATGCAGGCCCTCATCCACTTCGGCGATCATGTCCATCACCCCGGTGTTGTGCCAGATGAGGTAAAGCTCGATGATGGTCTTGTCGTCCACCTGCCAGCCGGTGGAAGTGGTGTGCAAGGTTTCGGGGGGCAAGGCCCGCCGCCATACGTCGAGTTCGGCGGACACGTCACGCACCTGCGGCCCCCAGTCGGGAAAGGCGTCGGGCTGGAGCATGTCGGGCGAAACCTGGGTGCCAGTGCCCATGATCTTGTAGATGATGCGCGAGTAACCTTCGAGGGCCTGCTTGGCCGACTTGAGTCCGTTCTTCACCGCCACTTCTCGCAAAACGGTGATCAACCCGCCGGGCGAGTTCTGGCGCGGGCAACGGTTGCACGAAAAGCACTGCGAGCAGTTCCACACGTCGTCATTCATCTGCTCGTAGATCAACTCGATGTCCTCGCGCGCCGCCGCCTGGGCGATTTTGCGCGGCGAGAAGTCGTAGAACCGGGCCGAGGGGCAGGCGGCCACGCAGATGCCGCACTCGTAACACCCGTACAGCACGGACGGGAAGCGCACGTCGGCTTTCACTTCTTCCCACAGACGCAGTTTTTCTTTGTAGGCAACGTCGGGGTATTTGTCGGCAAAGAGTCCCATTGTCAATTCTCCAATTCTCCAGTTCTCCAATCTCTTTGAGGATTAGAGAATTGGAGAATCAGAACGCAATCACCGCATCCGCATTCAGCGCCATGTCGTTGAAGGCCGCGCCGCCGATCATCTTCACGCCGTCAATCAGGTCATCCAATTTGAGCGCGTGCAAATCGAGTGAGGGCTGGCAGACATATAAAGTTACGCCGCAGTCGAGGGCCTGTTTGATGAAGTAAGCCAGTTCACGTCCGCCGCCGCCTTTTTTGGGGACGACCAATGTTTCCGGCACGCCCTTCTGCAAGAGAGTCGGGCCATTCATCGTAAAGTAGATGCCCACGTCGGCGTCCATGGCCGCCCCGGCCGCCGCCAGGTAAAAAGGCGTAGCTGAACGTTCAGGCATGTCCACGCCATGCGTTTGCACATAAAGGATTTTCTTAGTCTCGTCGTCCACAGCGGCCCTCCGGCTTCAGGCAAGATTAATTCGTCTCCGCGAGGCGGAGCGTGATCAACCCTCGCTCGTTATTGGCCTAATGGCTGTTACTAAATGAACAGTTGCACGTCGGCGTCGGCGGCATAATCTAAGAACATACCCGCGCCGCCGACGGTACATTCCGGAATGAAGTCGTCCTTCTCGAAGCCAAAGACGCTCATCGTCATCTGGCAGGCGATCATGTTGACGCCGGCCTCCACGCACATGGCGCGCATTTCGGGGACGGAGGCCACGCCTTTATCTTTGAACAGTTTTTTCATCATGCCGGTGGCGAGACTGCTGAAGCCGGGAGTAGCCATCATCGCCGTTGGAATCGGCCAGTCAATTTTTTGAAAGGCTTCGGGGCCAAACGGCATGGTCATTGGCATGGCCGGGTTGCCCAGCGGCGTCACTTCAGCCTTGATCTCCTTCAACAGCAGAGTCAGGCCGTAGAAGGTGTGAAAAATAGCGACATCCCAGCCCATGGCCGCCCCGGCGCTGGCGAGGATGTAAGGCGGATAGGCCCAGTCGAGCGTGCCCTTGCTGGCAATCAGCGCCAGGCGTTTGGGTGCATTCGGATCGGATTTAGACATTGAAGCCTCCTATGGCATTTAGGCGATACGTTACTTCATGCGCCGGAAGTAGAAGATGTATTTCTTGTCTTCCTGGTGTGAGTCCAGCAATTCGTTCCCGGTCTGGCGGGCCCAGGCTTCCATGTCTGGCGGCGCGCCGGGGTCGGTCGAGATCATCTTGAGCACCTGGCCGATCTGAATCTCTTTGATCGCTTTCGATGTCTTGATGACGGGAACCGGGCACAACATCCCGGAGCAATCGAGAAGTTTATCCTCTTGTAGCGCTGTCATCAGTGTCTTCCTTTCCTGGAGCAATAAAATAAAAGCGCGTCTCGGACTCACAAGCCCAGAAACGCGCTATCCCAATTCTTCAACCAGCGCCGTCCGCTCTTCCAAAATTCCGGCCAGCACTTCGCGCAGAAGGTTGAGGGCTTCGATCACCCGCGCATCGGCCAGGGTGTAGTAAACGTTCGTTCCCTCGCGTTGGGCCAGCGCCATCCGGCGATCACGCAAGACTTTCAGGTGGCGCGATACGGTGGGCTGGCTCAGGCCCAAGCTTTCCGCCAACTCACTGACGTTGCGCGGGCCGTCGCGCAACTCATACAGAATCAGAATCCGGCTGGGGTCGGAGAGCGCCTGGCAGATTTCAGCATGGAGTTGATGGACTTCGCGCCGGAGGGTGGTTTGCATAGGCAGAGTCTGCACTGAAATATATGTTTTGACGAATAAACGAATAGACGCAGGCATTGTAGCCTCAAAGCCGCGTGACTTCATCACCCTAAAGGGGGGTTTGCTACAAGATTAGCCGCTGGAGTTGTTAGTGCGCCAAAGTGATGGGATGACCGCTGGTTCGGGCGGCAGTTGAACTGCCACCCCATCGGTTTGGCGCGCCAATCTGGAGTTTAGCGTTCACATGTCGTTTGACATTGACAAGAACGCCTCGATCACCTTCGGATCGAAGTGCATTCCTGCCAGTGACTGAATATGCTCGCGCGCCTTCTCTTCCGGCCAGGCGGGGCGATAGGGGCGGTCGGAGCGCAGGGCGTCCCACACATCCACCACCGCAAAGAGGCGCGCCGCCAGAGGAATGGCCTCGCCTTTCAACCCGCGCGGGTAGCCCGTGCCGTCCCACTTTTCGTGGTGGCAATACGGGATGTCCAGCGCCGGGTGCAGGTATACAATCGGCGAGAGCAAGTCGTGGGCGTAGCCGGGGTGTTTGCGCATGATCACCCATTCTTCATCGGTGAGCGAGCCGGGCTTGAGCAAAATAGGGTCAGGGATGCCCATCTTCCCGATGTCGTGCAGGAGCGCGCCCCGGCGGATGTGCAACAACTGTTCTTCACTGAAGATGCCCATTGCGCGCGCCAAACGCAAGACCATCTCGGTGACGCGCAGGGTGTGGCCTTCGGTCTCTTTATCGCGCAAGTCGAGCGCCCGTGACCAGCCTTCGATGGTGGTATCGTAGGCCAGAGCCAAATCCGCCGCGTAACGCAGGGTTTGCTCGTGTAGCGTGGCCCGGTGGATAGCATTGGCCGCCATGTCGGCAATGGCGGTGAGCAGGCGCAGTTCCTCAGAGGTGATCTCCGAGTAGAGCGCCGGACCTGGGGCGCGGCCACGTCCTATCCACAGGGTGCCGATGGCCCATTCCTCAACCATGAGTGGGGCGCAGGCCACGGCGTTTGAACCGGCAAGCAAGTCAGGCCGGGCGAAGAGCGGATCGGATCGCATGTCGTTGTTCACGTAGGGCTGACGAGTGGCAATAGCGCGCCCGCTCACGCCCTCACCCATCGGGAGGCGCTCGCCCTTCCAGGCCACCCAACTCCCCTGCCCCAGTTCTATCACCATCTCCCCCGTAGAAGGATCAAGCATTGCCAGCGCCGCGCCATCCACCTTGAACAACTCTAACAGTTGGCCGAGGATGATCGGCAACATCGCGCTCCGAGTCGGGGCGGCGCGCAGGGCGGCGCTCACGCCGACGATGACTTCGAGTTCGCGCTCACGCCACTTGCGTTCGGTGATGTCACGCGCTACCAGGATCGCCGCCTCCCCCGGCATGGGGGAAACGGCCCCGGCAAACCAAGTTTCCTGGCCCCACAAGCTCAGGCTATAGTCAAGCATGACGGTCTGCTGCGTGTCTAAAGCACGCTGAATGTGTTCAAGGAGCAGATTGGCTTGGGGGGCAGGCAAGACTTCGGGCAATGTTTTCCCGATCATCTCGCCAGGC
Organism: Chloroflexota bacterium; assembly: GCA_016197225.1. Lineage (NCBI taxonomy): Bacteria > Bacillati > Chloroflexota > Chloroflexota bacterium. The sequence continues at coordinate 28,153 of JACPWC010000057.1, read as the reverse complement.
GGTTTGTACAGGAGCGAGGTGTTGGTCGGCGCAATTTTGAGATAGCGTCCCTGCCGGTCGTAGACGACAACAACATCGGGCATGGCGGCAAACAGGGCGCGCAACTCCGCCTCACTCTTCTCCAGCGCCGCCTCCGCCCGCATGCGTTCGGTGACGTCTTTGCCGGTCGAGACGAAATGGGTGATGTTGCTATGATCGTCCCTCAGGGGGGTGATGGTCTTTTCTTCGTAATACAACTCGCCGCTCTTCTTGCGGTTAATGAAGGTGGCCCGGAAAACGCATCCGGCGAGGATGGTGTCCCAGAGTTTTTCGAAGAACCGGGAGGCGTGCTGGCCCGACTTGAGGAGCCGCGGTGTTTGGCCAATGGCTTCGGCCTGGGTATATCCGGTCAGTTGCTCAAAGGCCGGGTTCACGTATTCGATGACGCCGTCCCGATTGCAAATGAAGACGTTGTCCGCCGTTTGTTCGACGGCGCTGGAGAGTTTCTTCAGGATTACCTCGGCCTGTTTGCGCTCGGTGATGTCGAGAATGATCGCCAGAAACATCTGCGCGCCATTCTGCTCAACCAGTTGCAAATGCGCTTCAACGGGATAGAGGCTGGCATCGGCGCGGCGGTGAACGGTTTGAAAAATCAGCAGTTCTCTTTCGTGGTTGAGCAAAGGCGCCAGCAGGTTTCGGAAAGAGGCGTCGTCGAATTCAGGCTTCAGATCCAGCGGCGTCATTGTCTCGATGGCGGCGCGCGAATAGCCCAGGTTGCGAAGCGCGCCGGCGTTGACATACTGAAAGCGCAGGGTCTCGGCGTTGAACAAGTAAATCTCGTTCAGGCTGGATTCCAGCATATTCAAAAGTCCTGTGCGCTCTGCTTCCATCCGTTTGCGTTCGGTGATGTCGCGGGCGACGCCAAAAACGCTCATCACTTTGCCCGCCGCGTCGTACAGGGGCGTCACCCGGTCTTCCATCCAGTGGTATTCGCCGGTCGTTTTATGCCGCACCCGATATTCCCGCGTGCCGCTCTGTCCGCTGGCATAGATCGCTTGAGTCTGCGACCCTATAGTGGAAATATCGTCCGGGTGAATCAGCCTGGCCCACAAGCCGGGGTCATTCAAAAACTCTTCCGCCCGATAGCCAATAATGTTTTTGACGCGCGGGCTGACAAATTGGGTTGTCCCCCGAAATGGATCGTCGCTTATTCCGATCATGTAAACGACTTCATCCACGTTCTCCAAAATCAGCCGTTCTTTTTCTTCCACCCGTCGGGCTTGTTCATAGAGGCGGGCGGCTTCCAGCGCCGCCGAAGCCGCCCCGGTCAGAATGGTCAACGCTTTCACCTGGCCGGAAGTGAAGGGGCGGCGGCGGGTCGTGTTGGCGTTCAAGACGCCGACGAATCGGTTGCCCGCTATCATCGGCATCGAAACGGCAAAGCCGATGTCGGGGCGCGGATAGAGCGGCGCGAAGCGCGAGTCGCGCACCTCGCCGGGCAAGGCGAGCAGTTCGCGGTAGCGCGCCACCCAACCGGCAACGCCCTGCTCCAGCGGCGCGCGTTTCCCTACAATGTGTTCGGCGCGCTCGCCGCGCGCGACGGCTACGTACAACTCGTCGCCCGCCTCGGTGGGGAGCATGATGGAAACCTCATCCGCTTCGCACTGCCGAAGCGCGACCTCGGCCACTTTGTTTAAAATCGCCCCCGAGTCCAGCGTAAACGCAATCGTCTGGATCAGTTCGTAAACTGTTGCCGTCTCGCGCAACTGCACGTTTTCCAAGCGCAGGCGGCGCACGTCCATAGCGCGGGCCAAAACGGGCAGGACGGCGTTGAACTTGAACGGTTTCAAGAGGTAATCGAAGGCCCCGATCTTCATCGCCTCCACGGCGGTCGGCACCGTGCCTTGCCCGGTCATGATGATGCCCACCAGGTGCGGGTCCGTTTCCAACCCCGCCCGCAACAGCGCGATGCCATCCAGGTCGGGTATCATCAAGTCGGCCAGGAGCAGATCGAATTCCTGTTCCTTCAGCGCCTGCAATGCCTCCCGGCCCGAGGCTAACCCCACCGCCTCGTAGCCCTGCCTGGTCAGTATCTCGCACAAAGCCATCACCAGTTCAACTTCGTCGTCAACGATCAGTAAGCGGCCTGGCTTGGACTTGGATGGCGGCATTTTGAATGAAATATTCCTGTCTTACTCGAGGGTAATCAGCCCCAGCTTCACCGCGGCCACTACTGCCTGGGTGCGATTGGGTTGATCAAGTTTGGCGAGGATGTTTTTGGCGTGAGACCGGACGGTTTCTTCAGAGATGAATAGCTTCTGGCCGATTTCCCGGTACGTGGCCGCCGTTGCCATCAAACGCAACACTTCCAATTCGCGGGGAGACAGTGGGACGCGCAGGCTGGTAGGAAGGCTCAATTGCGCGCCCAGGCGCTCCTGCAAAGCTGTCGTCACCGCCGCGTGGACGTATCGCCCGCCCGCCGCCACGTGGCGGATGGCGCGGGCCAATTCGTCCGGGCCGATATCCTTGACCACGTAGCCGTCCACCGTTTCAATGGCGTTCAGCACCGCCTCGTCTATTTCAGCCCCACTCAGAATCAGAATGCGGGTGTTTGGACAGTGCGCGCGAACCTGGTGAGCTACCACATCGCCGGTCAGCGCCGGCATCTTAAAGTCGAGCAGTAATACGTCAGGGCATAAGTCACGCGCCTTTTGGACGGCTTCGGCGCCGTCACGCGCTTCACCGATAAGCTCAAAGCCCGGTTCCAGCCGGAGTACCATAGCCAGTCCCCGGCGCACAATTTCGTGATCGTCTGCAATGAGAAGGCGAATGACGGTGGGGCTTGAATTACCGGCCATTGGCAAAGGGAACGCTAACCACTATCGTCGCGCCTGCCCCAGGTTGGGAGAGAATGTCAGTGGTTCCACCGAGCGACGCGACACGTTCACCGATTCCGAGCAGGCCAAACCGCTCGCGATCAATTTCGCGCGCCATCGCCAGCGCAGGATCAAATCCGCGACCATTGTCACGAACCGTCAGCATCGCCTGCCCTTGCCCAGCTTCGAGACAAACTCGCGCCTCGGTCGCCGCGGCATGTCGGACGATGTTGGTCAGCGCCTCCTGGGCAATACGATACAAATTTCGCCTGGCGCGTGGCGGGATGAGGCTAAAGTCGCCGCGAATTTCAATCGCTACAGCCAACTCACTCACGCGGCAGATTCCGGCCAGATAGCGGCGCAAGTCCTGAGCAAACCGTTCGGCGGTCAATTCCGACGGCCAGATGTCGAGGATGGATTGTCGCACCTCATCGCGTGTGGTCTGGGCGAAACTCAACAAACCGGCCAGCTCATTCTTTACAGTGTCCGGCTCCTGTGGCAGGAGCTTCACGCAAGCATCAAGCGAATAGGTGATGCCGAACAGCGATTGAGAGACGCTATCATGAATCTCTCTGGCAATGCGGATGCGCTCATCTTGCACGGCGAGCCGTTGCGCCCGGTCAATACACAACATTGTAGTGCCCACCGCCACTGCGGCCTGATTGGCAATAGCTTGTAGGGAGCGCAAACGAGACGCTTCTTCACCATCCGAGGCGGTCACCAATAAAACGCCAACCGGGTGCTCGCGCAATAACAAGGGAAAGACGTGATAAGAATCAGCTCCCAGATAGGTGTTCACCTGCTCATTTGATGTGAGCCGGCTCTTGGCGGACAGCCGGACTTGACCATCGAGCAGGCTTTGCGCAATCATTCCCGAATCGGGCGCGAGGCGCAATTGGATCGGGTGTGGCAAGCCGCCGACAAACATGGCCTGCCCGTCGAGCGCCCTTCCCAGCCAGGCGGTCAGCACATGCTCTTGCTGATCCACGAGAGCAATTGTAGCCCGCGGGAAACCCAAGTCATTGGTCACGGCCACTAGCACTCTTTCTTCCACTTCCACCACGTCGGCTGCGCTTTGTAGCGAGAGGGTGAGTTCGTGAATTACTTCGAGGTCGCGATGAGCCTGATCGAGTTCAGTGAGAGAATTCGTATATCGGGCCAGAAGCGTTGTGGCATAGCCAAAGGTCCCGGCGATAACAAAGTATCCGGTCAATTGCTCGGCCAGTTTGAGCCAGGTCAGGCCCGTGCCGGTCTGGCCGATTCCGGCCAGCAAGAACAGGCCCGCCATCCCTGCCGCGCCGAGCATCGCGCCGCGCAGTTGAAAGAAGAAGGCGGCGGCTAACAGCGGGCTGAAAGTGTACAGATAGTATCGCGTGTTCCAACCATCGGTGAGGACAACCAACGCGAAGCAGAAGAGCAAATCGAAAGCCAACAACCAGGGCCGGCGCCGAAGCAAAGCATTCAATCGGGCGGCAAACAAGGTGATGGCAAGATTGACAAAGGCGGCCGCGGCCAGGGTGATGCTCAAAAGGGAAAGAGGAATGGCATTTTGGCTTGTAGCCAGCAGTAGAGCGGCCGGGATCAGACTAAACCATCGGTAGAGAATGAGTAGCCTGAAAACCTGGCGGGTATTGAGGGGTTCGCGCGCAGACGTCATGTGAGCCTTCGCCGGATCATGGGTCAACGAGGATAATTATGATACCGTCGTCCTGAAGAGTCAACAAAACAGCAACGTAGTGTCGGTCGGCGCCTGTTCTGAGCTAAATCAGAATTTACCATCCTTTCTTAGCACAATCACACCTTCTTTGCCATGCATCTTTATGCGCTGTGTCTCGGCAGACTTCTTGATTATTATTGAATGATCACAGCTATAGCCCGAAAGGGTGATTTCAGCGAAAAATTCATCTTGTTCCGTTTTAAGAATTATCATTGATCCGTCATCGGTTATTTCGACAAGCTCTGAAGTTGCATAATGAATCATTACATCTTTACTTAGCCGCCAATCAATCGGAAGGATTGACCCTCTTCGTGCCGGAAGATGCACAGAGTTTCCGCCGAACATGATTTCTTTTTCATATTCAACCGTCGTTTCAACCGGATCATCCTGATAATTATTAATAAATAGAAAACTGCCATGTTCTCCGCGGCTGAGGCGGACATCCGCCCAGTTGCCTAGTTTAAAAAGAGACGGGCAACCCATCTTCATTGCCATCTGATGAACAATATCCAAATCATCCAGGGTATTCGCGGCCATTGCTGCGCCGAACATCATGACCTTTCCTTTGCCCATCATTTTAATAAATCCTGCGACATCCCCATTTTCGCGCGTTGCAAAGACTTCAGCAAATTCACCGGCGTATGTTTCCAAAAACGAAACTGGAACGTCGTGATAATTAAAAGCGCTGATGGAATCTGAAACAAACGGCAAGTCACTATTAATTTGTTTGATACCGATAGCATCTTTTAGAATTGTGCACTCGGCGTGGTTAAAATCCTCAATGCACATCCGCCCTGCCAAGATCAATTTTCCGCCCTGATTAATGTAACCCACCAATTTCCGCTGCGTATCGGCATTACACTGTTTCTCCATCATCGCCCAGCATACCGGCGTCTGTAAAACATCAAGGTCGCAACTGCTAAGTTCCACTGCGCCGAAAGGCCGGTGTGTCAGTGACAAGCCTCTTGCAATCATGTCAAATAAAATTACATCCCGCTGGTGTGTGATGATGCTGGCGGCTTCCTGGGTGAAGGCATTGTTGACTTCCGTCATAAAGTAATCAAGCAAAAAACCAATGGTCGCAACCGTTTTGGACTGTGACAGGATCAAATCAGACCCATAGGAATCCAACGCCTTTGACAGCTTCGGATAGCGGAAATAGTGCTTCCGCAACGTGCCATCTTTACGAACAGGATGTCCCCAGTCGTGGCGTTTTACCGGGCTTAGAATTGGATCATTTTCGCCGTCACAAAAAAGGTAATGGTTTATAGCGCGCATGCCTGAGGAGATACATAACCGGCTGTGCAAATCACACAGCGAAGACTGGCCGTTGCTAAAATCATTATTTCCGCCAGCCTGAAATTCTACTGAAAAAAGCGCCTGCTGTTTATTCTGCAAAGCCTTTGTCATTTCATTGACCAACAACAACTGGTGAAAATTGCCTTCGCCGATGAATCCCGGATAAACATCGGTAGCGCTGACCATCCCATCCATGCCCATCACCGCAACCAACTGAGACAACCCGATGGGGAAAGTCTTCCCGCCATTCGCAAAACCATGAATATTGATCACCGGTAAAACGTCTAACCCGTTCGATTTCGCCTCCGACCATAAAAAGGATGCGTATTCATGCAGATAATCCCGGTAAAAGCGCCGGTAATCTTCGACAATTTTTCCGGCATGGGGTTCGCCGGGATTCAAGATACCTTCCCGCAAAAAGCCCGCCAAATCGCTGGTCGGGTATCGGTCAGGGAGGTGTTTACCATAGGCATTGGATAAATGTGCCGCAAACCTGAATATCGTGTCGGGATTCGTATCCATGATGTTTCTAACCCACTGCAGCATACCCATCTCATTATCCAATTGGATCATGATGATCTTTCCATCACGGGCAATCTGACGCGGAGTCAGCACTTCAAAGATCGCCTGATACCATTTTGTCACGCACGCTAAAAAATCGGGGTGCAGGTAGCTGGCGATATTTTGAATTTTTTGATCCTGACCGATAAAAGCTACCTGCGGATATTTACTAAAAACCCACGGCGGAATTCCTTCATTGATGGTTTCGGCCATAATGTAGGGGCCTGGCCGGGCAATGATGAATAAGCCCATTTCGGCAGCTAAATCAAGGAAGCCCGCTAAATTCCTCATCGGATGGCTGTGGCCGTCAAAGTCCGACACGCCCTCGTCCAGTTGATGCCACAGCCAAGGAATGTATGACGCTACGGTGTTAAAACCGGCGGCTTTCAACAAGCTCAGGCGATGACGCCATTGATCCTGAGGCGTTCGGAAATAATGAAATTCTCCCGCCTGAATTAACTGGGGTTGATCATTTAGCCAGAACTGACCGCTTTCTGCATAAAATCTATTCATTTTGCTTTCCTTTGTGTCTGCAATAGACCTGCGTTGTCTGTTCGGTAAATCGTTCAATAACATCAGTGATTGCAAGCCGGGGCGTTCCAATCATATAGGTATGAATGCTATTGTTGAAGTTCTGATACCAGTGTTGAGGTATTCCGGCTTTCCCGACAATCGCCCCAACAATACTCCCCGCCGTGGCCGCCGTGCAGTCATTATCCATTCCCATCGCCACGGTTTCGCCAATGACCCGGCTGAAATCCGTCTTACCAATAGCCAGCCCAAAGATAGTCAAGCACGCATTATTGAGCGTATGGGCGCCCGACATGCCAGCAAAACGGTGTTCTACCGCCTGACGCGCCTGCCGGTAGTTGGTGATGTGAGGGGCTTCGGCTAAAGCCCAACAGACATGCCGTGCCAATTGACAGTCTGCCGGAATCTCGGTCAACCCAATTTGAATGGCCTCGAGCGGGTCTTTCACCTGAAACGCGGCCGCGATCGCGGCTGAAAAAAACATTTCTCCATAAATCCCCTGCCGACGATGACTCAGGTAGGCATCGCGGTATGCCATTTCCGCGGCCAGTTCCGGATAGCCGGGCGCCATGTAACCCCACGGGTCGGCGCGAATATCCGCGCCAATCCATTCGGTAAAGGGATTTTGGAAGGCGCCAGCTTCCAGGGCCGGAATACCCGCTTTGAGATTTCTCAAGGTGATTTCTTCCGCCGTATAAGCAAGGGGCAAATAGTTCAACCAGGCTTTTCCCACCTCCTCTGTGCTAAAGTCCGGCCCACACGCTTCAACGATGAATAGACCTAACAACGTGTAGACGAGGTCATCGTCAACGGGCACGCCATTCATCTTCGTACGAGTGTAAGCCTCTCGCGGGCTGCGCTCATTGTGCAACTCAAAGGGCTGGGGAACATATTTCCAGTAATCGGCCGGTGGAAAAGGGTCTTCGTTCTCTCTGGCAAGATTTTCCATGAAGCTGGGCGAACAACCTTCCACCGGAACGCCTAAAATACAGCCGGCCATGCGGCCTAACAAGGCTCCTTCCAGTTTCTCCCGGTAGACCGCGTGATCAATGCTATCCCAAAGACGGCGCGGTCCATTTGGTCGCAATTGTCGAATGCCGGCCAGATGGTTTGGCTCCTGTTGGGCCAGTTCTGCATTTACCGGCAAAGTTTGCAGTTCTTCCAGAGTGGCCTGAAGGGCTTGTTCGGCTTTCGTCAACAAGGCCTCAATACCTGGAGCGCCGTAATCATGTTTAAGGTGACTGTACAAGTGAAGTTGCTCAAGGAGATGCCTGAGCTTTGATTCGTCCGGGTACGCCATCGTATGTGTCCTCTACAGATATGAGTTCCATTGATACTGCCCATGGGAGTGGCTGAGTCGCCGGAGTCACCTTGTAACTTGCCCTCCCTGTCGTTTATGAAAGCCTAAAATGCCGACAGCTTTTTGAATATAAGGGCTGTTGGTGTAGGTATCCCAAATCAGTCTGCTCAGGTGATTCTCGATCATGATCATCGAACAACCTTTATCAATTCCGTAAATCGAATTGCTGTACCAGGGTGGGGAGACATCGAGGTTGTAGGAATCAAAAAAGCCATACGACCCCCAGGTTTGGGGATGATGGCGATAAAGGTATTGAATCATATCCGCAGTCAGTTCGGGAATAAACGGCAGGGAGGCCAATGCCCCATAAATAGAGACGGTCCCATTGGGTTTCGGTGTATGCAGAGAAGGTGTGCTGCCGGAGACATCGTATCCCCACGGGCTGTCGCCAGCACTAGCCCCCCAACTGTTGGCATGGTAGGTTTTGAATTCATGGGCGTGCTCGAGACAAAAATTGCGATTGGCTAATGTGGCAAGCCGGGTGTTGTTGAACCAGTCTACTCCGTCTGGATCAAGATAATTGGCGGCATCTAACCAGGCTTCGCTGAACTGATAGGCAAATAAGTTGCCGCCTGGGTTGATGATGATTTTTTGCCCCTCAAAGTTCCCAAGATCACGGGAGAAGCCTCTATAAAGTTTCTTTGCCAATGACGGCTCTATATGCCCGGCTGCCTGCAAATACATCATCTTTTGTTCGGCGGCCATATCCCACTGGTGAATAAATCCGGGATCATCCGTCACATAATCGCCATCTTTATCCGGGTTGTAGGCCATCCGAAAAAGGGTTTTGCCGTCTTTTTCAAAAATGATGAAATTCCAGTCTACCCGTTCGAGCAACTGCTGTGCCATTTGCCCGATTTCTTCGTCCCGAAAGTAGGCGGCTGCTGTGATCACGCCATTTAAGCAAAGTGCGGTATCAATCGTTGAATATTCGCATTTTCCAATTCTTTCGCCGCTTTCCAGATGCAGGAAATGGGCAAAGAAGCCGCGATAATGGCTTGCATGATAGCAAAGCGTGCGTAAAGTCTTTCTGGTAATATCCAGCGCCTTTTGACGAGTTATATAGCCTCGCTCAATAGCAATCACCCAGGCAGTAAGGGCAAACCCCACTGAGGCAATGGAAGCCACCTGAGGATCCTTGGTGGAGTCAACAGTTAAACCAAATCCTCTGCTATCTGAATTCAGATTCGTGAAATTAAGGAAAAAGTCACACGAGCCTTTTAGCTCATCATGTAATATGTTTCGTATATCCATACATGCTCGCTTATTTTTCTGATGGGGCGTTGTGATTCTCAGCACATCACAATGTGAGGAGTCTGCACGCCTACGTGCAGACGGGCATGTGGGCATGCCCTGCTCCTCATTTCGATCTACCGATGCTTTGTAGATGCGCGGTCGCCATCCGCCGCGCCGAACTGAAGACGAAGCGTCGGCTGGGTGGCGGGCTGGGTGCGCTTGTTTATTGGCTCTTTTGCAATGTAGGCAATTCCTTCAGGTAGCGTTGTAACGTCGCGCCCTCAAATCCATTTCTCCCAATAATATCTCGATAGAACATCGCGCTAGGTTTCGGCGTCCGCTTAAAGGTCTCAAAATTAACATCCACCAAGCCAAATCGAGGCAGGAACGATCCCCATTCGTAGTTGTCCATCAATGACCAGTAAAAATAGCCGCGCACATCCACCCCGCGATCTATCGCCTCCTTCAACGCGGAGAGAGTCAAGGCGAGATAGACAATCCGAAACCGGTCATCGGTGGTCGCACACCCGTTTTCAGTAATGTAAACCGGGCGATCAGTCAGGCGTTCCAAATTCGCAATCAACCCTTCAGGATACATCTCCTCTAAATAAAAATTCATCGGGATCATCTTTAGCTCCTTGTGCTTGAACCGGGAGCCTTCCAAACCTGCCTGGCGCGCATCTACCATGTGGCGCGTATAATAATTAATCGCCCAAAAATCCAGCGTTCCCTTCACGTCCGGGTCATATTCGCTATTCATATTTGGGTACACCAGTTCACCGGTCCGCAGGGCATGAAAGAAGAATTCATTTGTAAGGAAATCCGCGTAATCTGTCATGCGCCGATCCAGAGTATCATGGTAACGTCGTGGAAACCAATGGATAAAAGCATGGGCGCTACTTACCGGGGCTGAAGAATAGCGTTTAATCAAGTGATACCCCAGGGCGTGAAAGCGAAGCATATTGAATTTGTAAGACCCGCCAGTTGGAGATAGCCCTAAGTTGAATTCATTGATCACATTCCATCCGCTCACGTATGCGCTAATCTTCGGCAAGAGGTACTCCAAATAGCGCTCAAAGTAGCGTAAGTTCTCACGTTCCCGAAAACCTCCTTGCTGCTCGAACCAGTAAGGGTGGGTAAAATGATGGAGCGTGACGAACACCTGAATCCCCCGTTGGTTAAGGCGCGCCAGTAAATCAACATAGTGGTTGACCGCCGCTACATCCCACTGGCCTTCGGCAGGTTCTATTCGACTCCACTCAATTGACATCCGGTACGCCCGGTGGCCAAGCTCTGCCAGCAAATCCACGTCTTCCCGATACAGCCGGTAATGGTCGCAAGCTTTACCGGAGGTCGCCCTGATTTTCCGTTCGGGATCGTCAAGCCAAAATTTGTCCTGCTGTTCGTCAAACCACACTTGCGAGTGGATATTGTCGCCCTCAACTTGATGTCCGGCTGTAGCGCTGCCCCACAAGAAATCCTTCGGGAAGCTTATCGCCGGCAGGCTGAATACATCGTACATAGTTGTTCTCCGAAAATACGAATATCAAATGATATAACCAATGGCGCCAGGGTCACAGGTTATCTTGCGTTCTCGACTATTTTGCCAATAGCGCATTGTGATTCTTCGTAGACGATTCACGCTGGATCAGCCTGGCGGGAATTCTATACGGCTGAAAAGGTTTTTCATTCTCCAGAAAATCAATCAACTGAGTTGCAGCTAACGAACCCCATGAAAAACGCGACGCTCCAATAGTTGACAAGGTCGGCTGCATATATTTAGCAATTTGGATATCGTCAAATCCTACAACGGCAATGTCGTCAGGAGCCTTTAAATGATTCTCCTTCATTGCATTAATAAATCCTATAGCCATTTGATCGTTTGCGCAAAAAACTGCTTCCGGCAAATCATTGGTTTCAATCATCGTTCTGGCAATATCGTAGCCAGACTCCTCGGTAAAATTCCCGTTATAGCATTGGACGGTGACATTGTTTTTGTCCGCCTCATTCAAAAATGCTTTTTTTCTCTCCATATTATCAAATGAATCCGAAGCACCTGAAATAAAGGAGAAGCGGCGAGCTCCCTGGGCATATAAATGATAAAAAGCCTCCCTGGCCCCCTGCTGGTTGTCAACTAACAAAGGAAGCAAATAATCAACTTCCAAATAGCGATCTAAAACGACGATAGGAAATCTTTTTGAAGCAAGTTTAACCAGGATATCACTTTTTATTTTCGAATCAAACACAATGGCTCCATCTACCTGCCGCTGTGTGAGGAGTTTTCGAAACATCCGGCTTTCAGGGCATACAATCAACTCATAATCGGTTTTTAGAACTGCATCATGGATTCCTTCGAGAATTTCTTCATAAAACGAGCCGCCGAATCGGGTAATAAAGACACCAATAGTATATGTCTTTCGTTTTTTTAGATTTCTGGCAAAAGCATTGGGATGATAATTCAGTTCCTCCGCGACTTTTAACACGCGTTTCCGGGTTGCTGTACTGATAGTGCCTGTGCCATTTAAAGCATATGATGCTGACGTGATGCTGACCTTGGCATGTTTAGCCACATCTTTGATAGTAGTCATTGATCTGCCTCAGTTTTTATGACCAGGCGAAGCGAGAGACTCAGCGCACTTAGTTTTGTAGGCAGCTGCAAATTTCGCCGGGGTTTGATAGCCTAAAACGCTGTGCAATCGCCACGTATTATAGATTCGCCGCCGACCTGGATCATGAGCACAACCTCAAGCCGGATTTGATGTCGGAGTGGAAAAGCCAATTTCTCGCCAACGCCCCAGGCTCTTCCGGGGTGATGGCGGGCTGACCCACAGCAAGCGCGTATCGCTAAGCCGGGGCGCCTGAGCCGAGCATCGCCCCGAAATTTATCACTCTGATCAGGGAGTGCAATCTGCCGCTTTAGCCTATACTGAATTGCATATGGCTTGCCGCGCTTGTTGGGGTAGAGAAGAACAACCAGTGATAGTCAGCGAAAACACAAGGATCAAAACGATCAGTTTATTCACCTGTTATACCTGTCGTTTCGATCGATTCAACAAACCATTTCTGCAACACAAAGTACATTATCAACAATGGCAGAATATTTAAAAATGTGCCGCTTAGTTTTACCGCCTCATTTAGGCGATCAAAAATATTCACCGTTCCAGGTGGATACAAATTCTCATATGCCTGAACAAACTTTGATAATTGCATTGGCAGTGACTGGATGCCGCCTTCAAGAAATATGACGGTCAAATAAGTCTCATTCCAATACCAAACGGTCGAGAAAATGATCGAAATAATATAGGAAGGTATTGCGGCCGGCAGAGCGATTTGCACAAAAATCTTTATGTCAGATGCCCCATCCAAGCGCGCGGCCTCTTCCAATACTTTGGGCAAAGAAAGAAATGTCTGGTAAAAAATTAGAATGAAAATAGCGCTCTTAAATCCCTGCCCCATAATTGCTGGCAAGATCAGAGAATAAATATTGCCGAGCAACCCAAGACTTCGATAAGTTAACATCTGCGGGATAACGGTGTTTTGCGCGGGGATGACGAACGTGGCAAGAATGAGAACAAATATGAGATTTTTGCCCCAAAACCGATACCGCGCCAACCCATAACCAACAAGCGAACACACAATAGCCTGAATGACCGACGGGACAACACTAATCATTACAGATGACAATAGTGTAGTGGGATAATCTAATACATGGTAGGCCTTGATATAGTTGCCAACGAATAATTCAGTCGGAACCCATTGCACCATCGGGTTTAGTAAATCCGCCGGACTTTTCATGCTAGTGACAAACATGAATAACAGCGGATAAAGATAAACAAAGCCAATGGCGATCAACAGCATATACAACAATATATTAAATATCAATCCATAATTGGCCCGATTGCCCAGCAGAAAGCTTTTCAAATTTTCCTGAATAAATCTTTTCATATGCGGCCATCTCCTCTTATCTGATTTTTTTCTCCGCGCGAAAGTTTAGGAGCAAATATACAATCGCCAGAAGCAAAATCAGCACAAGGAAATATAGATGGTAACGTAATTTTCCAAAAAGATTCCCAGGCAGATGCCCCATCAATGGCAGCCGCCTCATAAATGCTCTTGTCAATTTTCTGCAAGCTGGATAAATAAATCAGGATTTGTACGCCGGAAAACCAGAGGATTAATATAAACGAGGTAAGAAGGTATTCAATCGGATTGCGTAAATAGCGCGGCAGCTGGGCTAAAAAATCCGCAATTACTGCTGAATTAGCAATCCCCGGCACCGAGGTAGCGCCTTGCGATGTCAGTTCCTGAATCACCGGTCCGCTGGTGATGACAACCGGCAAAAAGAAAATCGTTCTGAATAAACCCTTGAATCTGAAATTCAGATTTAAAAATAAAGCGATAATCATTGAAAATATCAATACAATCGGCACTGAAACTAACGTTTCGATCACATATCCGATTAATAACTCCACAAATGTCGGGTCTGTAAATAAGGCTCTTGAATAATTCGCCCATTCAACAAAATCAAGATTGATGCCTGTTGCCGAAACAGTGACCTGGTTCAGGCTATAGAAAAAAGTTTGAATTAGAGGGACTAACGTAAATATCCCAAAGCCTAAAATCCAAATCATGACGAAAGCATAGCCGTAGAGCGCCTCTCTTGTGCTATGCCTCATTTCTTTGTTGCGAAAAGTCTTGCGCAAATTCACGGTAACACATCCCTGATTACAGCATCTTTACTGTTGACCACAACATCGCCGACTAAGAATGGCTTATCGTTATAATTGACAATGATTTGTTTTCCGTTAGCGTAGGTTGTGGCCACGACGCCGTCCTCAAGAACCTGCCGGGCGACAATTTCCTGTCCTTTTACCGGCCCTAGCAGATTGTTCAGCCATTGGTAAGTTCGTTTTATCTCTTGTGTCCATTGGTCATAGGATGAGGTATAAATCCAGTTTGAACTGGTATTAAGAATTTTGGCGGTTACTTCATAACTGAGAAAATATGACGGATAGACGCCGAAATCAACATGCCGTAATAAATCATCCTGCAAATTGGATGAGAAATTCAACGCTGTCCCATAATAGGGAACATAACCGGCAAAGACAATCTGTAAAAACGGCACCGCATCGGTGGTATATATGTAACCGCTATTGGTTAAAGGTATATCATAATAAGCCTTCATATAACCAAACATGTAATCATTCGGTGTGTAAAAAGATGTGCTCTCATTGTTTTCAGCCAGCAAATCTTGATATTTCCTAATTGCATCTTCTCGATTCAAAAAATGATTGCTTTTAAAATCACTATAAAGCATCGAACCGATACCATCTAATGCCAGGCCTGCCTTAAGTTTCGAAAAAACATCATTGCTAAGCGTAGAATAGTGTTTGCTGAACGCATCAAAATTTAGATAATAATTAACTTTGTTACGATTGTAACCCTGCAAATTAACACTGGTAATTGACATCGCCAGATCGTTGCGGGGCGAATAACCATTTTCATCCTTCAATGCCGCCTGTGGATCCAAATACAGGTAAAAATTTCCGCCACCCGCAGCGATTTTTTCAATTAATGAGCGAAGCTGATCCGGGTTGCCTAAGCTACTATCTAACTGCAATGATTTTGGAGGCGTGCTGGAAGCGCCAAGCGGCTGCCAGCCGTAGTAAATGACATCCGGGTTCTTAATCCCTAAATCTTTTAGAATATCGCTCATCTGGCTAACGGCAGTCATCGCAATTAAGCGATTCCACAGCAAAATTCTTTCTTTATCCCCGCCCAAAAATTCGACCCTGATCCCGATATCGCTGTTTTGATCGGGAATCTTTTTTAAGATCCCCTTTTCAATCAAATACTGCTGATAGCTTTTCGCCATCCCTACATAATCACCATCGTCTTTGGTCAAAAAACGATAAGATATCTTCACATCAAACGCATTCGTTCTGGGCTGAAGAGTTGTAACACCAGCTCCCGAGCGATTGGTAGCCTGGAAGTAACTTTCGTTATAAATAAATGCATTGTATAGAAAATTGAATTTCGTGATGATACCCGCCATATGCGCCTGGATTTCACCATACGATGCGCCTTTTTCGACAATGGCTATAAATGCATTCTGCTTTTCCCCATGAACCATACCAATGACAGGTATTGAAATTTTGTATGGCCGGTTAACCGTTGGATCATAAGGTAGCGTGGTGATCATGCCCAAATCCGCGCCATAATATCGGCCATAAAACATGTTTTTGGCTTTTGTAGCCGCACTGAAGCGAATCAGACTTCCGGATCCATCGGGAATGAACATATAGCCTGGAACACTATCTTCTTTGGTGGCCCCCAAAAAAGGATATATATAAAGCAAACCTAATTTATAATCCGCGTTTTCCTCTTTAATTGACTCAAACGGCACTTCAACACTGACACCCTTTGCCTCCAATCGGACAATAACGCCAATCGATATTGAGACATCGCTGAATTTTATCAAAGCCTCAAATCCCTGGTCAATTGGTTTTACTTCAATAGAACGATTTGAGTTGGTGATGGAGGCGCGTTTGCTGATTGCTTTTTTATCCAGATAATCAATGCTGATACCACTGCGAGCAAACGCTGTCCATGTCTTGTTTAGTTGATCATCTTTACTGACTTCATCAAGATTGGAATGCCAGACATATCCACTACGCTTATCAACTACTTTAAAAGCTAAAGTGGATTTATCTGCATATAATTGAAAAAAGGCATTTTCGGCCACGAGTTCATAGGAATCCGGGATGCCTTGATAGTTTTGCCAGTTTGTATTTACGGTATTGAGCCGGGTAAACTGATTAGAAGTAAATTCAGGCTTCTGCGCTATGGCAGTCAGCGATTCGGCGTTTACTCCCAAAAACAACCAAATTAAGATGAAGCTTTGAAATGTTCGCTTTATTTTAGCCACGTAATCCTACTTCCTGAAGTATTGCTGAAATAAAGTCAAACAGCTGGTTGAACAGGACATACAGAATGTATCCCGTCAAAAGGAACAGAGCCATGGTGAATATGGTGATCAGCACGTTTCTCACCGTCTCTGAAAACGAATAGTTGTGAACTTCCTTCACCATGATAAAAAGCATGATCCCCATCCAAAGCCCCATCAAATTGAGGGAGAATGAGTAAATGAAAATCTCGTTGAGCGTCAAAACATTCGAGATCAGGGCAATTGGTAAGGCAAACAGCGCATAGGGGAATAAACTATAGGCACTGCCGGTGATGACATCCCGGATACGGCCCTCCCCGTCACTGATAGTAGATACCAGATAATTCGCCGCGTTCCAAAGAACAATCAACAAAACGGTGTTGACGATTTCATTCTCTAACCGGATATCGGACAACGAGGTATATGGATTAAAGGTAAATCCTGTTAAATAAAGTGACAATACCCTGACCACGATCACCCAGCCATAGATCAACAATGCAAATTTCCAGCTACCTCGAAGGTCCTTCTTGATGTAATAAAAGCTGTCCGCCGGAAATTTAATAAACCGGAACATGAAAACAAAGTCATCCACCAGCTTGATGCGCTGTAAATCTCTAACCCACTGTCGGATCGGATCAAACCATTTGTGCCGCTTATCCAGCCGCATGACCCCTTTTTGAACCAGCGACAAGCCGATGATCCACAAAATGGTCTGAGTCAAATACTGCTGTAAAACGAAATTCCGTAATTCCCAAAATGCCTGCGAATACCCGTTTCGGTCTTCAGCATATTTATAGCTGGTGAGGGCGTTTGGATAATCTCCCTGCTTAAAATAAGCATCTGCAATAGCCTGATACGACATAATAAAAGAGCCGTTGTAGTTTAAGACCTCTTCAAAATAAGGTTTGGCCTCGCTGTAAAACCCTTCCATATACAAACGAACACCATCGTGTACGAGCCTGGCAAAAGCTGTGGTTTGATAAACGACAATAGCGTTTTTGTCTTTATCCAAGACATAAATGGTATCCTGATACCGTTCGATGGCAGTTGGATTCTGCAGGGTGCCCAAACGCTGATCCCCAGTGTCCTGTGCTCCGAACACGAACAACAGTGTACCGTTAAGATCATATTCGAAGATTACTCCGTCGGCGGCAATTGCCAATATCAAACCATCTTCACTCACATCAATATCCCGAAACGAGGTTGACCCAATCGTGTCAGGAAAGATATTTTTGCCAGAAACCGTAAACCGCCGGATGCTCTTTGCATCTGACGTGCCGGCAGTGATCGTATACACCAGCGATTGATGATCAATGGCGATATTGGAGGGGGAAGCCGCCTGGTTCTTAATAAACTGATCCAGTTGCTCTTTGGTCAGAAACAACCGTTGCAAAATCATCTTGAGCGACATTGAGGCAGAATTCGCGCCGAAATACCCGATGAAATTGCCATTGGTGTTCATTTGAACGATCCCGTTGACCGAGCCTTCGCTAATGACGTACAAATTCTGGCGCGCATCCACCGCGATTTTCCGGGGCAGAAATTCCTGGTTTTTTCCAAACAACGGTTCGGTAGGACGTCCGAATTGGTTCAGTACACTTCCGTCGGGAGCCAGGGTAAAAATGGCATCTTGCTCTGCATCCGCCACATACATGATCCCTTCATCATCCACGAACAGCCCGGTCGGCTCTCCTAAAATTCCCTCGCCATAAGAGGCGATTACCTCAAAATCCTGCAATTTCACGATCCGCCCATTTTCGGTATCCGCGATATAAATATACCCATCCGGGGTCACAACCATATCTTCTGCGCCGGATATGGGCAAATCCACCTCGGCAAAGGGCGTGTACGCGTCTTGAGTCATAAAAAGCCCCCCTCCGGGGCCTAATGCCCACGTCGTATAGGGAGACTCAGCACTCGCCTGAGTATCTGTTAATAAAAATATCGCGGCGATGAAGGCGATCTGAATAAGCCTTTTCATTATTTGAGGCCCGAATGGGACATGGTGCTCATGACCTGGCTTTGTAATAATATAAAGATGATTAAGTTGGGCAAAAACATTATCAATGAAGCCGCCGCCGCAATCCCCTGGCCGGCCACTGCATTAGCACCTGCGGTTGTTGTCGTCAGGGTCGTCAGATAGAACGCGAAGGTCTTAAGGCTTTCACTGTTGATATACAAAGTTGAAATATCCGCATTATTCCACGTGGCCTGAAACGTCAAAATGGCAATAGTGGCAATCGCGGGTTTGATCATGGGCAAAATAATCCGCCAATAGATCCCCACGTCGGACGCGCCGTCAATCTGCGCGGCCTCGACCACCTCATCGGGAATCCCGTCAATGAACTGCTTGAGCAAAAACAACCCGACCGGCAAAGCTAATCCCGGCAAGATGTGAACCAGGAACGTATTCATCAGGTTGAGTTTCTCGATGATCAAAAAACGCGGGATCGTGACCGCAATCGGCACGAACATCAAAGCCACCGTATTGATGGCGAATAAAGCCTTTTTGAGTTTGAAGCGTTTTTTCGATAAGGCATAAGCCGCCGCCGTCGAGACCAGGATCGAAGCGCCAATCGTTACGATAGTGATGACGACGCTGTTGAATAAATAACGGCTGACCGGAATCCCGGAACTCGACAATTTCGCAAACAAGTCGGTAAAGTTCTTGAAGGTCGGATTGACGACAAAAAAGCGCGGGGGGTAAGCAAACAATTCGTCGGGCGGTTTAAAAGCGTGAGAGAAAATAAAGATGATCGGCAACAGCATGAAAATGACTAAAGGCAGCAGAAAAAAGTAAAACTTTATCTGGCTTGTATGAAAGCCCTGAGGATTGATCCCCCGATTGCGAATGCCGGAAAATCGGCTGCTAAACTTCTTGCGGCTCATCATTTTCCTCTAATCCTCACTGCCAAATAATCTGTTTGCAAGTCTGGAAAAAAGGAGCACCATCAGCAACAGTGCGACCGAAACTGCCGCAGCGTATCCCATTTCATACCGCAAGAAACCAAAGTCTTCGATGTGATTGACGATCAACTGCCCGGCATATTGAGGCGTGGGGTTCCCCCCGGAAAGAGTTACACCAATCGCGCCGGCCTGGAAAGTAGCGACAATGGACATCACCGCGCCGAATAACATTTGTGGTTTCATGGAAGGGATCGTAATATGAATGATTTCCTGGAATCGATTACTGATCCCGTCCAGGCTACCAGCTTCATAAAGCTCGGGATTGATCTCCAAGATACCGGCAAGCATCGCCAAAAAACCAACCCCCATACTGCTCCACAAAGTGACAATGATCATAATGGTCATTAAATACTGTGGCGACTGAAGCCATTGAATAGGTTCTTGTATGACACTCATCCCCAACAAAATACTATTTAAGTAGCCATTTTGGTCACCACTGAATAAAGTCTTCCACACGACGGCCATCGCGACGCCTGACGTCATAGAAGGAGAATATAAGATCAAGGCCAAAACCGTGCGGGGGGCTTTCGGGAGCTGCGCCAAAATCCAGGCGAGTAAAAATGACAAGATGTAACCGCCCGGCCCGACGATCACCGCAAATTTGATCGTGTTGGGCAGCACATAACGCATGAAAATTTCGTCCTGCGTCAGCAAGACAATGTAATTTCTTAAACCATTGAATTTGGGAAATTGAATGGTGTCAAAAAAGGTAAACGACAGAAAGAAGGCCACTAAAACGGGCACCACGATAAAAATGATAAACATCAGCGCGTACATGGACAGAAAAGCATATGCGCCGCTTTCCTTCTCAACCCATTTTTTTAGCGCCTTACCGAAAGGCCAATCCCACGAAGACTTCTGCTGCAAGAGGATGGTCTGCTCACTTGTTTTGGCCGTCATTCTCCAGCCTCCATCCACCCCTTGACGGTTTCTATCGTCGGAATCTTGAACTCTTTCACCTTTACCCCGTTTTCGAGATACCCGAACTCTTCCATTTTCCGGGTGATTTCACGATTGATAATGATGATAGAACTGTCAATGGCGACGCGAGGATTCACCCCATCGAAAACGATCTTGTTCCAGGCATTGCTCAGTTCTCTTTCCTGCATGTAACTGCCAGGGAGTTTTACCGGCTCTTGCAACCATTGCCATTGTTCCAAAATCACGTCTTTCTGCTCCCGAGGGATCGGAGAGTACGCAAATGCCTCCACATTCGCCGAGTTCCACAAATACTCCAACCCGTAATTTAGGATCAATTGCTGTTGAAAATCTACTTGGGTCTCCGTAGACATCCACCATTTCATAAACGTCCACGCTTCATCGGGTTGATCGGTATTGGCAAATATGATCCCTGCTTGAGCCGAGCCAGTCGCATACCGGTATTGTGTTCCATCGGCCAAGACGGTTGCCGGATACAAGTCAATCCCCCACAACCCATTGATTTCCGGCGCAGCGGTTAACAATTTGAGATAGGTTTCAAAGTTGGATACCCCAATGGGCAAACTGCCGTATCGGAAACTATCGTAAAAACTTGAAGTCGTCAGCGGCATACCGTAGATGGTAAAACTCTCGGCCATAAACTTCATGGCGTTAATGGACTCCTCACTGCCTAACCCGGTTGAAAACCCATCGGCACTATACAGCTGTGCGCCCTGATTAAAAACATAAGGCGCGGTCATTAAATACCCTTTGAAGCCACTGCCACTGGAAAGGGGTGTGTTGAAATTCATCCCGTATCGTTGCAGTTCAGGCAAAATCTCAATCACCTCATCCCATGTATGCGGAATCGGAATCCCCAATGAATTCATAATGTCTTGCCGATAATAAGTGACCCAGAAATCCTGCGTTTCTGGGATGGCATAGACGGAGTCGTTAATAATGTAACTTAATAGCGAGCCAGGGGAATAGATCCTAATATAAGAATCAAAGTCGTCAAATGACCGCAAATCTTTTAGGGCATTACGGATCGCTAATTCATACGGAACATTCGTACTGACTCCCAGGGCGACATCTGGTTGTATACTGGCGGCATTGGCCAGCACTAATTTTGACTCATCTGGCATGATGGAGAACTTTACTTTTATGCCTGTGTCTTTTGTAAACGATTCATCCGTCATCGTTTGCAATAAGTCGAGATACTGGCGCGGACGATTCACCCAAACTTCGATCTCGTCTTCACCGGCCCCAATGGATTGATAGGGATCCGGTTCAAATGAGTGGATAAAGCGTTTGATTCCCTCAATCAAAGAAGTAAAAAACGGCACTTTAACCTGCGGAGGCACGGTATCCGGTGAATGAACATAGATCTTATCCAAAGCCAGAGGCTGACTCTGCAACGTGGGCAGAATATTACCAAGCAATTGGGCGGCTGATCCCGAACCTTCTGAAAAACGATTCATTCGCACTGGAATCTTGTCGGGGTCCTGCGCCAAAAACAGGATGTTGTCTATCGCCATTTGATACGTCAGAATTTCTTGTGACCCACCGCTTTCATTAATGGCTGACAAAACATCCAAATCTTCGCGCAGATCATCCGCAATGGCGATGAGTTGCTCTTGGAGATCGGGGATATATTCGGAAATTTCCCATTCTTTAAATGGATCAACCTGGTTTCCAGTCAGTTTTTTGATTTCCAAAGACAGGTTGTTGATATCTATCAACACCTTTTTGATTTTTTCAATCGCCGAATGGTAGGGAGAATTATTCGCTTCAATCCCCAACACATTCACGCCTTTTCTCAAAAAAATCTTGTAGGGTGTGTCGCCTCCCAGTGTCATGTTGGCCCATTGAGAAGAATAATCAAAAGCCACCTCATTCAACTGCTCAAACAAAACGGCGTCATTGATAGTAATTCTTCTGAAAACAGTAAAATTGTTTTTGGTATTCTGAAGCGCGCGCAGGGTAATTAAATACATTCCATCTGCTGGCACGTCAAATTCATAATAGACAGCGCTTCCACTGCGTTTCCAGCTTTCACCGCCCAGGGTGTTTAATAATAGTTGGTAGGTATCATAAGGCGTTACCTCCAGGCTGCGATTATTGATCGGGCGAATCGAGGTGTCGTTTTTATAGGAAGGGTGTTCGGCCTCAATGTCGATCAACACACCCGAAGAATCAGGGGCCTGGTTGTCTGTTACGTATTGGTCGTAATCAGGATATGTTGAAAATGTTTCAATATAAACACTCCCCAACAACATGGATTCTTCAGTTAATTTAAACTCAAAGTTATGCTCCCCTTTGGGTAAATAGAATTGCAAAGGATATTCCTGGCTGAAATTCGCATCTCGCAAGGCGGTTTTTGCCCAGCGAACCAGCCTTTCTTGGCGGATTAAAGCTTCATTGCCATATCTGTCCAACGGGAACGTATCCCTGGTATTTTGATAAAAAATCGGAAACACAATGCGCTGTGTATCGTTCGAAGGGAACGCCCCATCCACCAAAAGTTGTCCTTCGGGCGCATTGATGAATGACTCGGGGGCGGCCATATCAAAAGATATTGTATAAAGCCCCTCTTCCTCAAGCAAAACATCAAAACGGATACTGTCATTTTGCTGAAGGAATACACTCGGTTTCTCATACAAGCCGGCGATTTCATGTTTGGTTATGGGCAGTCCGAGTGAATCGGCGCGAATCTCGATGATATTCCTGTGTTCAGCCCTATCAGGAGATTGACTTTGCTGAGCAGCAACCACCGAATTATGGTTTTCAGTCAATGAGGCGCACGCCGAAAACGGCGTCGCCGTCATTAAGATGGTGACTGCCCCTACTAACCTTAGAAATCTACTAAACTTCATTGGAATATCCAATTTTAGTTTTATCCGATTTTATAAAAAAAGGGGCGTTGTGAAATCACAACGCCCCTTTTTATTCACCAACTACTTGTTCATTTCAGATGCTGCATCTGCCAAGATTTGATTGGCGAACTCTTCCAATTGCGCGGAGTAGTCCTCGTATTTGTAACGACCATCATTTGCGAAATTGAACATAAACCACATATTAACATCTTTATCTTCGCCGACGTCAATACCTGGTTTACCTTCCCAGCGCGCATTGATATAGCCCGGGACGATCTTTGCTAGAGACTCAATCACACTGGTGTTCAGGTTATCCAGTGCTTTGAGGATGCCCGGCTTGTCTACGAATTCTTTATAAAGCTCTATAGAAGCATCATTGACCGAAACCGGCATTTTGGGTGCAGAACCCGCGGCGCGGGCTAATTCTGCTTCTTTAGCATAGGCGGCAGTGGAGAACGTCATCCACTTAGCAAACCTATAGGCTTCTTCCAGGTTAGCGGTTGTCTTGGACACCACGATGACATCCGCCACTAGTGCCTGATTGCCGCCAGGAATACCGATGAAGTCCCAATCAAAAGAAGCTTTTTGCACGTAGTCTGGCACTGCCCAGGAGGCATCCCACCGCAAACCGACTTCTTGATTCAGGAACAACTCCCAAGGCCCGGCAGATTTAAAGTTCGTTTTCTGCTCATCCGACAAACCTTGCCAGGTATAAGGTTTCACCTCGCCCGCCTTGGCAAGGCCTTCCTTAAACGCGGAGGAGTTGTAATTCATCTCTGTTCCGTCATAGCTGAACCATTTCAGGTTGCTGTCAACGGCGCTCGGATACCACCCCATAACGAACTCTTGTTCATCCAAGCCAAGAACGCCCTTGGAGACATCAGTTAAGGTGGTTATACCGGTATTGAACTCGTCAATTGAAAAACCATATTCTGGCGCATCCAGGTTGGCAGCCTCGTACAGTTCTCGATTGACGAAATAGCCCATGACGAACTGGGCCGCTGGCAAACCGAGAACTTTGTCGTTGTAAGTAAAGGCGTCTTTTAAGACCTGGGGAACATCCTGCCAATCCGCATCATCGTTCGTCAAGTCTGTTAAATCGGCCAGCCATCCGTTGGAAACATATAACGGAACATTGTTAGCCATAAAGACATCCGGCAGCTCTCCCTTAGCCGCATAAGCAGTTAGAATTGCGTCCCAACCGCCTTCACCGGACATATCCACAAACTCAATCGTCACATGCGGGTTTAAGTCTGTATATGCCTTGACCAGTTGCCTTTGAATGTTATTTTCTTCTTCGGTTCCCAGGTTCCAGTTCGCATATCTCAGCGTAATCGGTTCCGGCGCGGCGGTAGGCGGCACGGCGGTGGGCGGTACAGCGGTAGCCGGCACGGCGGTGGCCGGCACGGCGGTGGCTTCTGGTTGTGTCGCTGCAGGTTCAGCGGTCTTCGTGGGTTGCGTGGTGCATCCGATAAGACTTGCAACTAACATTACAGTGAACACTAATTTAGCGTAGGTTTTCATTTCTTATCTCCTCATTGATTATTGTGATTTGTAAAAAAACAAACATGTTTTGTTTTGGCCTATCCCAATAAGCACCTCCTTTCTTTTTCAGCGCCATATTAACGAACGGGGTTTTGTTCAGCCTCTCCCATGATTATTTCGACAATATGGGTTTGCCCGTCATTAAAGACTGGAATTAATTTGCCATCCAAGATTCTTCCGTCAACCGCCACAGATTTAACGCCTTTACTGACATTTTCGGGGTTTTTTACATCAATTTTATACAGAGCGTTGCGAAATTTCCGAGTTACTTTATAACCCGGCCAATTTGATGGAATGGACGGCTCCACCGATAAACCGTCTTCCTGCGGTCTGATGCCCAAAATCCAGTGAGTTGCTACACGGTGCAGCCATTGTGAAGAACCTGTATACCATGTCCATCCACCACGACCATAAAACTCGGAAAGCGGGCCGTCAACATTGCCGGGTGTTACATAGGGTTCTGCCTTATATGTGTCAATATCCTGGCTTCTGTTAGGCGGACAAATTTTTCGGTAAGCTTCATAGGCTAATTCCGGTTGATCAGCAAGTGTATATGCCCAAACTGACCAGGTTGCGGCATGAGTATAAACTCCGCCATTTTCACGCAATCCCGGGGCATAACGGGTAACATATCCAACATCCGGACGAGGTTTTGTAAAGGCTGGATAATTAAGCAGCGTTCCATAATCCTTCAACAAATATTTCGTTACAGAAGCCATGGCGGCTTTGGTTCTGTTATGATCAGCCACACCGCTGATAACGGCCCAGTTATTCGGCATCAAAAATATCTTGCCCTCATCATTCTCTTTTGATCCCAACAATAAACCATCATCGGTTGTTGCCTGCAAATACCACTCACCATCCCAACCATAACGGTTCAATGCATCTTTTACGCTCTGGCGGACCGTGTCGCACCGTTTGGCAAAGTCATCGTCCGCGCGCATCCTGGCAACCGGAATAAAATTTCCGAGGATCATATATAAGAACTCGGCAACCCAAAAACTTTCCCCTTTCAAAAGCGTTCCGACCGCGCTCAATCCGTCATTCCAATCATGATCGCCCATTAAAGGAATCCCTCTTGGCGAAAAGCGAAAGAAGGATCGTTCGATTGCCCGTTTGCAGTGATCGTAGAAGGGTTCTGCGGGACCGTTCAGATAAGGGATCATTTCATCCAATATGCTGAAATCATTAGTTTCTTTTAGATATGCATCCAAGATAAACGGTAGCCACAGCAAATCATCCGAGCAGTTTGTACGAGGGCCGCCGCCTTTAATGGAGAACCACCAATGCAAAACATCTCCCTCGATAAATTGTTGTCCGGCATGCGCCAACAACTGTTTTTTGGTATATTCAGGTTCGCTGATCAGGAAAATCTGACTGTCTTGCAATTGGTCTCGAAAGCCGTATCCGGCTGATACTTGATAAAAAGCTGACTTACCCCACAATCGGCAAGAAATCGACTGATATTTTAACCAGGTGTTGGTCATAAAATTAAACGCTTCGTCCGGGGTTTCCACCCTCTCACTGTCAACAAAGCGTGACCAGAAATCTTTGACATCCTGCAATGCCTGTTCACTTTTCTCAACTGCAGTATAACGGCCTATTAATTCAGCTAAATCCTCTCTACCATCTTCGGCAACCCCAAGAGTAAAAACCACGGTTCTTGATTCGTTGGGTTCAAGAGTCACCTTAACCTGCAAGGATGCAATGGCATCGGTAAATCTTCCAGTTCTGCCCGCCAGTAAGCTATCGGCCATAGCCTTTGGTTTATCATCATTGTTATACAAACCGATAAACGATTCTTTGTCACAGTCAAATGACTTCAAAGGTTCACTGACCGACATAAATGCGGTGAATGGCCAATCGGTATTGTTGTGTCTGCCTTTATCGTCCGGGAAACCCCATAAGCATTTGCGGGCGTATACCGTGCTCCCTGCTACATCGGCCGATGTTTCGATAAACAATTTATGAAACTCACGGTGTTCATCTGGCGCAAACCCCAATAACCACTCAGCATAAGATGTGATATCAAGTTCACGTACCTCATTGCTTTCATTTATAAGTTTTAGCTGAAATATCTCTGCTGGATCTTTCGCTGATACAAAAACTGTTAACTCGCTGTCAATTTCTTCGACTTGCTGGATGAATTTGGAGTAACCAATTCCGTGAACAACTGAATAATAATTATACGGGTGCATCACCGGTTTATAAGTTGCAGACCAATAAACATTTCTTTTTAAGTCGCGAATGTAGAAATACTTTCCCCAGTTGTCCTTTATCAGATCCTGAAACGACCGTGTAATCCGATTTTGTCCTGCATTACCTCGCCAACTGTAACCGGATCCGTTTTGGGAAATCATGAACCCATAATCTCCGTTGCTTATGATGTTTCCCCAAGGTCTGGGCGTTATAGGAGTCGTAATAATGTATTCTTTTCCATCTTCTGAAAAATAACCGTAGGCATTTTCAAATTTCTTATTCATTTTGCTTTCTGAGAAGATAGGTTGTGACAAGAGTCTGGCTCTATCAGATTTAACTTGAGAAATTTCTTGGGTCGTAGATGAACGCTGGTTTTCGCTGAAAAAAAACAAAATCCGCGTTTATCCGCGTCCCGTTTCCCGCTAAAACGGGAGAACCAAGAGTCTTTCCTTTTCTACATCTTTGACATCAATTATTGATAATCTCAAAAAGTGAAACGTTTCACTCTCTTAGAAAAAAAAACGAAAATTCGTTTTTCGAGAGGGTTCCTTGTGGTTAAGGGCATGGCAAAAATTATCATACCTTTTTTTATTTGTCAAGGTTGGAGAGCCTGCGGGATGCCGATACCCAAAGGGGCGTTAGAGCCGCTTCAGTGGGGCCACGCTTTTTCAAGCGTGGAGAGAATAGGCGACGGGCGGAGTTGGGAAATTGTCGGTATCGCTTCAATGGGGCCACGCTTTATCAAGCGTGGAGAGTAGAGTAAGTGACGGTCATCCCCTCGCCTACGCTGAAGCTTCAATGGGGCCACGCTTTTTCAAGCGTGGAGAGTTGAACACCTTGACGCATTGCGGGCCTTTGCCGCCAGCTTCAATGGGGCCACGCTTTTTCAAGCGTGGAGAGGTGGCCGCCGTCTTGCCTAACAATTTTACCAACCTGGCTTCAATGGGGCCACGCTTTTTCAAGCGTGGAGAGTTTCCAGGGCATCTCTCCACCGCATGACACCTCAAAGCTTCAATGGGGCCACGCTTTTTCAAGCGTGGAGAGTTTGAACACGACGGACATCTAATGAATCTGTCACCGTGCTTCAATGGGGCCACGCTTTTTCAAGCGTGGAGAGACCACGCATTATGACCGAGAGCCACG